>JABDBM010000107.1 GCA_013288685.1 Bacteroidota bacterium
TGGTCAATTCGGCATGGCGGAAGCGGAAATTATCCTGCCCCGCGAAGTTTTTTCGCAATGAAAATGCGATAGAATCTGGCTCGAGGCTGCCGGTGGCCTCCTGGTACAACAAGGGCTGAAAAGTGTGATAATTATGCTTATCGAGCATCAAAACATCTACTGGTTTATCTTTAAGTTTAGCGGCAACCTGCAGGCCGCCAAAGCCGCCGCCAACGATTACCACTTGAGGGAATTTTGTTTTATCTTTTGAATTCATGGGTCGGTTTTTTAACAAAGTAGTTAAACAACATAACTTATCTCAAAAATTGTGCACAAAATGACGGATTGACATATTAGCGGTCAAACCTAAGTAATTTTATAATAACGAGTGCCCGAAGTACTATGTTCGCCCGCAAATCCTCCGCAGTTTCAGCAATTTTCGCGTAATAATGATTTCTATCATTCTTTAGAAGCCGAAACATCATTTTTTGAGGCAGCAAACCAACTTAATTTTACCGGATAACATTAACCAATAAAACGATATGGAAAATTTGATGGAAGAAGAAGTAGCAATAAAAAAAAATGGTGTTGCTACTCATGCAAAAAGCATGAAGGCATTGGTTTACAATGGTCCCGGAAAAAAGTCGTGGGAGGAGAAACCTAAACCTGTTTTAAAAGAGACGACGGACGCCATAGTAAAAATATTAAAAACAACTATTTGCGGAACAGACCTGCATATTATAAAAGGCGACCTGCCTGAAGTTACGCCTGGCAGAATTTTAGGCCACGAGGGTGTGGGCATTATTGAAGAGGTGGGTACCTCGGTAAGTAATTTTAAAGTTGGCGACCACGTGATTATTTCCTGCGTTACCTCGTGCGGTAAATGCGAATATTGTAAAAAAGGTATGTACTCGCATTGCGAAAAAGGTGGCTGGATATTAGGCTATATGATTGACGGCACCCAGGCTGAATATGTAAGGATTCCGTATGCCGATAACAGTTTGTATCCTATCCCGGCTGGTTCGGACGAAGAAGCGCTGGTAATGCTTAGCGATATTTTACCTACAGGTTTTGAATGTGGTGTTTTAAACGGACAAGTTAAACCTGGCGACACAGTGGCTATTGTAGGTGCCGGCCCTGTAGGTATGGCGGCCTTATTAACGGCCCAGTTTTACTCGCCGGCCGAAATTATTGTGATTGATCAGGACCAGAACCGCCTTGAGGTTGCAACCAAGTTTGGGGCTACGCATGTGATAAACAGCGCTACCGAAAATGCACTTGAAAAAGTAATGGCCCTTACCAACGGAAAAGGGGTGGATACAGCCATTGAGGCAGTAGGCGTACCGGCTACATTTGAATTGTGTGAAGAAATTATTGCAGCAGGCGGCCATATTGCCAATATCGGCGTCCACGGTAAAAGTGTTGAACTGCATTTGGAAACATTATGGTCGCGCAATATTTCGATAACTACCCGTTTGGTTGATACGGTAAGTACGCCATTGCTGTTTAAAACTGTACAATCAAAAAAAATAGAGCCGAAGAAGCTAATTACCCATCACTTTAAGCTTGACCAGATGATGGAAGCTTATGATACTTTTGGGAATGCCGCGCGTGAAAAAGCGTTAAAGGTAATTATTGAAAGTTAGCATTTTGTCAATATAACATCAATAACCACCATCCCGATTATGCATAGGGACGGTGGTTTTATTTTTACTAAGCCAATTTAATACCGATATTTACTTAATTGATGGCTGGCTGATAAAGCAAATAGCTAATCAAATTGAAACGAATGTTAAGACACCTGGGCACTAAACGGACGTATGCACACAATGTAAGGTTAGCGTCGTTGCTCGGGTTAGCTGCCGGATTTGTTAACGCTGCCGGCTTTTTAGCATTCGGGGTTTTAACCACCAATGTTACCGGGCACGCGGCGTTATTTGCCGAGCGCATTGCATTGGGCGACTGGAAGACCGCCCGTGTAGTAGCGCTTTGGATGTTGCTTTTTTTGATGGGCGCATTTATATCAAGCCTGTGTGTTTCGCGGATTGGGCGAAACCAGCGATTCTCTTATGTACTTCCAATTTTGTTAGAAATAGCCATTTTACTTGGAGTTGCTACAGAGGGTTACCGGTATAATAGTAGTTTAGTTGCAAAAGAAGTGTTTGCCGGGAGCTTGCTTTTTGCCATGGGTCTGCAAAACTCGTTGGTTTCGCTGGTGTCCGGGTCAGTAGTGAGAACAACGCATCTCACAGGCACCTTTACCGATCTGGGGATTGAGTTGGCCCAGGTTATCCAAAAAAGCCGTGAAGACCGTTCGGTATTAAAAACAAGGATCAAACTTCGTTTGGCCATTATCTTTTTTTTTATGTGCGGCGCGTTGGCAGGCGCCTATTTATTTCGCTATATTAAATTTCAGGCTTTCTTTATCCCTGTTGTCATCCTGATTTTTACATTGATAGCTGACGTTTTCAGGATAACGCTAAAACGTTATTATAGGCGTATAAAAAAACCTTTTAAAACCCGGAATATTTCACCAAAATAAATACTTGCTTCAAAAAGCTTGTATAATGTGATTTGAATCACATTTTAATGAAGTGCAAATCATGGCGTTACTTTAAAATACGCGGCATCTTTGTGTCAACAAAAATAAAATAGATCATGACAACAATGAAGATGAGTGCCGCCGAAAATTGGATAAATGGCTTAACGGCAGCGGAACAAAAAGTTAATATTTACAATAAATGGCTGGCGTTTGAAGATAGCCAGGCCCAAAGTAAAACCTTGTGGTACCTGGTTTCGATAATTGCCCAGGGTGTGCTTTTTTTGCCGATACCCGCTGTATTGATGTATTATTTTAGTGCACCTATCATTGTATTAATAATTACCATGACCCTGTTCTTTTCGAACGTTATTGCAGGCATGGGCGGCTCTGGTATACGCACTTTAATTTCGCTTTTTGCAATTAGTATTATTGTACACCTGTTTATGCTGGCGCTTTTTATCATATAAGCGTAGCCCTTGCATTAATTACAATTCCATAAAAAAACGATGTCCTTTCTGCCGCTGGTAGAAAGGACATCGTTTTTATATTAGATATTTAGCCTGCGCGACGTATTATGCAGGTTAAATTATGGTAAAAAATAACACCCCGAAAACCGCCGTGCCACCCAAAAATGGTTCACACTAAAACGGTTTCTCTATTCACAAAAGTTGTTGTTTGTTATTCAAGTCGTCGGCCTTACAGCCGTCGGCGCAAACGCAGGCCTTGCCTGTACATTTGCCCTGCTGCCATAAATCAAGGCTGCGGATGGTTTGATTGGCTATTTGCTGTAAGGCATCATCGGTTAGCACAACAGTGTGTTCGGCCTCTGCCGGTAGTAAATACCCCGGGACATTTGCTATTTTAATCCCGTATTTTGACGCGGCTGCTTTGTTAATATGGTCAGTCCGCATGGAGCGGGTTGCAATAAACTTAATACCAAAACCGGCAAGCGTTTCAATAACTGCTTCAGAAACATCGTCGTTTATTGATACAATTACTGCCTCTTTTCCCTCTGCATAGCTGGCAGTGTCCCAATTCAGATCATTTGATATAAGGGTTATATCATGCTTTTTTTGATTGGCTTTTGCTAAAAACTCTTTTTCGAAGGGTCGTATACCGTAGGCTACTGCTCTCATTACGCTTTTTTTTTTAGTAGCTACAAAGCTATTATTAGTGTTGCACCTCAAGTATGAGGACAGTCAGCATAAAAAGTGACATTTATCACTATTCGGCCTAACAGCCATCATTTCGGGGCTGTAACTGGTAACTTACTTTTGACTGTTATTAAAACACCAATATTTCAAATATGAGAAAGATTCTTACTTCGGGGTTAATAGCAGGGTGCATCTTGTTTGTATTAAGTTATGGCGGCCTTTTTTTGGCGGTCAGGTTTTTCCCTGCCCTGTTTACTCAATACAATAACCCGCTGTTCAATTCAGATGGCAGCCGCGATGTTCTTTTCTATTTACATGCCTTCATCATCAGTTTGGCGCTATCCTGGTTTTGGGACAGGTTTAAAAGCCTGTTTAAAGGTGCATTTATATTGAGAGGATTGGAGTTTGGGCTGGTGTATTCAATTATCGCCCTGTTGCCCGTGATGTGGATTTCTTTTAGCTCGTTAGATATCAGCATTGCTATGGTTTCAAGCTGGTTCCTATACGGGCTGATGCAGGCAATTATTGCCGGGGTAGTATTTGCAAAAGTTAACCCCTGATAAAAATTTAAAGAGATGTTGTACAAAAATATTTTGTGGAGTTGCCTGCTGTTCTTTTCCCTTTCAAGTTTTGTTTTGCCCCGGTATTTAAGAAGCGTTGCAGCAAACAAGAGATGGGTGATCAGCGAAAATAGCAGCTTGCTGGTTAATGGAAGTACCAATATAAATAAGTTCTCGTGCGGGATTTTAGCCTACGACCAGACCGACACATTAACGATCGGTAAAACGGATAAAGGAGTTACCTTGTCGGGCAGCATTGCACTTGGTGTTCAAAGCTTCGATTGTCATAACTCAATGATGACACGCGACCTCCGGAAAACTTTGAAAGAAAAAGAGTTTCCCAAGCTTCATATCACCTTTTTATCGTTAAGCAGATTGCCGGAACTTACTGCGCAGCCCCAACTGATAAAAGGCATGGTAAATATAGAGATTGCCGGCGCACGCAAACGTTACGAAGTGGATTATCAAATAACCGTTGATGTGCAAAAAGTTATTCATTTGGTGGGCACCAGGGATGTAAATTTCTCTGATTTTAACCTCATACCACCCCGAAAATTAGGGGGGATGATAAAAACTAATGATAAGCTCAGCGTTGAATTTCATTTGAATATGACTGCGCTTGATTAATAAGCCAAACGCTCATGGTGCCTGCCCTTTTTAAATTTTAGCAATCAATATGCTGATGAAGGTCATTTTTTACAATGAGGGCGCTCATTTAATAAGGGCGCGGCAATGTGCAATTTTACAATATCAGATATTAAATGATTATGGAAACAATAGCAATGCAAGACGCACAATTGGAAATTGAAACGCGCGAGTTATACATTTTAAGCCGGCACCTGGTATCTGATATCAATTTCTCGGAAGGTGAGATAAAGTTCCTGGCAAATATGTTCCATAAATATTTAATTCCTGCACCCAACGCAGCACTATTGGTTAAGGCGGGCAAATTAGAAAATGAAATTGCCCAAATAGACAACCACATCCCAGGCTTGAAGAACAAAGTATCGGAACTTTCAAAGTGTATCGATCCGCTCATCAACAAACAGGATAAGGTAATCGGAATGGATTTATTGGAACATTTTTTTTCGCTGGAGACGGAAATTAAATTGCTGTTTGAATCAGTTATGGCATTTAAAACACTGCTGTTTGGCTTTGTTGATGAAGTTTTAAAGGCCGAACGCCACGACTTACTAAGTATTATTTAAGGCTTAAATACAATTAATATTAAAACTTTCACTGATGACTGAATTAACTTATATAACTGCCGAAGAGGCTGTAAAATGTATTAAACCGGGTAACCGCGTTTTTATCCATGGTAGCGCTGCAACACCAATATGCCTTATTGATGCCATGCAAAACAGGCATAATGAGCTTTATAATGTGGAATTGGTGAGCATTACCACGCTTGGCGACGTTGACTTTAACCATCCCGGTTGCCGGGAGTCGTTTTATTTCAATTCGCTTTTTGTTTCTGCCGTTACCCGTGGTGTTGTCAATAGCGATAATGGCGATTACGTACCGATTTTTTTAAGCCAGATACCCCAGTTGTTCCGGAAGAACATACTCCCTATTGATGTAGCGCTGATACAGGTTTCGCCGCCGGACGATCATGGCTTTTGCTCGTTAGGCACCTCGGTTGATATTGCCCGCGCTGCTGTTGAAACAGCAAAGCATGTAATAGCACAGGTTAACCCATTAATGCCACGCACACATGGCGATGGTTTTATACACATCAGGAAAATTGATGCGTTGGTTTGGCATGTAGCCGAATTACCGGAGGTCGACTATTCGTTCGAGGTAAATGATGTCGTAAAAAAAATCGGCTACAATGTGGCCTCCCTTGTTGAAGACGGCGCTACCCTGCAATTAGGTATCGGCAGCATACCCGACCAGGTTTTGAAGAATTTGTCGAACCATAAGAACCTCGGATTGCATTCCGAAATGTTTTCGGACGGGATTATTCCGCTTATTGAATCTGGCGTGATCAACAATAGCCTCAAAAAACTAAATACGCGGCATTCAGTAACGGCATTTTTAATTGGTACCCGTAAGATATATGATTTTGTAAATGATAACCCGGCCGTACGGGTAATGGAAATAAATTACGTGAACGACACCAGTATCATCAGGCAAAACCCCCGGGTTACAGCCATAAATTCGGCCATTGAAATTGATTTAACCGGGCAGGTATGTTCCGATTCAATCGGTACCTACCAATACTCGGGAATTGGTGGACAAATGGACTTTATACACGGCGCCTCTTTATCAGAAGGCGGAAAACCGATCATAGCACTGCCATCACAAACAAATAAAGGAATAAGCCGGATTACTCCGTTTTTAAAAGAAGGTGCCGGCGTAGTAACTACACGCGGGCATGTGCACTGGGTGGTTACCGAATACGGTATTGTCGATCTGTTTGGTAAAAGCCTGAAACAAAGGGCCAAAGCGCTTATCGAAATAGCCCATCCGGATCACCGGGAAATGCTCGATATGGCATTTTACAACAGATTTGAAAACAAGCAAATTGTACAAGCCTGAAAATTAATCCTTCGGGTTCATAAAACTCAAAATCATGAAAACTATATTAGTGCTAACCGATTTTTCAATACGGGCAGAACATGCCACTTTTTATGCATTAAAACTTGCACAAAAAGTAAAGGCTAATTTGCTATTGTGCAATGTATTTGACATAGCCGACACCAGACCCGAATCGGCAATAGCGCCATGGCCAGCGGGCAATTTTGAAAATTTTGAAGAAAATAGTAACAATAACATGGCTGAGCTGACCTGTCGTTTAAACATACAACTAAAAAATAGAACGGCAGTGGGAGAATTTATGCCCGAAATTAAACATTGCAGCCGGCCGGGGCCGTTAAGCGAGGCGATAATAGAAATGACGTCAAGACATCACATACAAATGGCGGTGATCAGTACGCATAGCGCCGATGGTTTAAGCACCTTTTTATTAGGTGACCATGCGAATGAAATTATTGAAAATGCGCAATGTCCGGTTTTAATTGTCCCTTACCAGTTACCGTTTTCGGGCTTTAAAAAAATAGCATTTGCTACAGACCTCACACACAGTGGTGCGGATATTTTGCACTCGTTATATGGGTTATCCAAATATTTCGATTCGGAAATTTTGATAACCCATGTTACCGCCGAAAGGTCGGCAAGTACTGAAGAACGCGATATTATCAACGGCTTTTTCGATAGCAGGCCCGCCGACGTGAATTATCCTAAAATGTATTACCGTGCTATAAGAAATAAAAGCATTGCCGCCGGCCTCAGTTTGCTTGCAGAGCAAAGCGATATTGATTTACTGGTATTGGTGCATCGCAAACGCAATTTGTTTCAAAAGTTATTTGAAGGCAGTGTAACCCATAAACTGGCTGATCATTTATCCAAACCCATGCTCGTTTTTCCTGGCTCCAGGGTGCAGGCGGAATTGCCGGTACTTTAATATGTCAATTTCAATCCTAATAAAATACGCCCATCTTCAGTAATGATGATGGGCGTATCCGTTTTAAAGCCTGGAAATAAATATGCAATCAGTGTATTTTAAAGAACTTGCTGGGATCGTTCAAGCTTTTTGATATTTCTGTCAGTTAAATTGATGTTAAGATCCAGATAATGGTCCTCGCGATACTTTAATAAAGTATTTAAGCTGTTTTCGCCTTCGTCTATCAGTTTGTTTATGTATTTGAGCGCTCTTGCTTTAGCGTGCTCCATAGCCCTGATTGGCGATAAAAAGGCGTAGAACATTTGGTTATCGGCCGGCAAAAAAAAGGCCGGTTTCAGAAGACTGTGTTTAGCGCAGTTGGCTTTTATTTTTATTAACGTGGGTTCAAAGGTTTTTAAATTATTTGCCGACGCTGTAATAACAGCGGTTTCATTCTTATAAACCACATAGAATTTAAAATAACTTCTTTTTGCTCGCGCGGGTTTCAAATCGGTATTTAAAAACATAAAACTGCCGCTATCTGCCGGCTCATCCATTTGCAAGCGGGATAAATCAGCATCCGCGATTTTTTCCGCTGTTTCGGGTAGTTCAAGTATATTGTTCATATCTGTCTTGTTAATACAGTAAAGTTGGCATACATAATCCGCCTGCGAAATGATGCCGCTCACTTTAATAGTCAACATCAATCACTTATTACCCACATCACCGTCATTCCACACCCGGCTATGCCTGGGTACTTTTGGATATACATTAAAACAAATGAAAATGAAAAATTTAAACACCAGGATTTCAGCCACCATAATGGTATTAGCTGCAATAATCCTTTTAATACTACCATCCGGGCTTAGCGCACAAGCAAATTACAAGTTATTGCCAGGCGCCGATGTAAACATTAAAGTACTCGGTTCATCAAATGTTCACGACTGGACAATGGTTTCTTCCATAATGGAGAGCCAGGCGATTTTAAGTTCGGAAACGAAAATCAGCTTGTCGCCCTCCATTCGTTCAGTTTTTGGTTGGAAGCCAAAAGCTTAAAAAGCGATCACGAATCGATGGATAACCGCACATACAAAACCTTAAATGCTGATAAATATCCAAAAATCACTTTTAAGCTGAATTCGGCAGTGGTTACTACGCTGCAAAAAAATAAATACCTGATTAAAGCAACCGGCGATTTGGTCATAGCAGGCACATCGCAAACCATTGTGCTTGATGTAACCGCAGTTGTAAATGCCGACAAAACCATTAGCTGCACCGGATCTGAGAAATTAAAACTTACCGATTACAAAATTGAACCACCAAGTTTTATGCTGGGCGCCATGAAGGTGAAAAACGACCTTACCATACAATTTAATTTAATATATAAAAACAATCAGCTTTTAACAAACGCAAATTAACAATCAAATAGCCATCTAATAAACGTAATAATATAACCAACTTTTAACAATATAACTTAATAATAACATTATGAAAATTAAATATTTAGCCTTAGTTGGCCCAATGATAATCGCCGGGTTAAGCCTTGTATCTATAAGCGCAAAGGCACAAGAGACCATACAATATTTTCGCCCCAATGGCCAGGCCGGAATAAACGTATTTGAAACCAGTAAGAACGATACTGTTAAATTTAACGGTTTGAAGGTGAAGGTAGGCGGTAATTTTGAACTTACCTTCCAGGCGCTGGGGCAATCAAACACAGCAGCGCCATTAACTAAACCCGGCTTCACTGGCAACGTTAACAGCCTTATACAGCTTACTCATGGTTTCCAGTTACCGATGGCCAACCTGAATATTGACGTTCAGCTGGCAGATGGTATCCGCATGAACCTAACCAATTACCTGGCGTCAAGACACCACGAGGACAGTTGGGTTAAAGGTGGCTACATTCAATTTGACAAATTAACCTTCCTGCACAGCGAATTGGTAGATAACATCATGAAGAGCGTATCTATCAGGATTGGTCAGAACGATGTGGATTATGGCGATCAGCATTACAGGAGGAGCGATGGCGGTAACACCATTTATAATCCCTTTGTTGAAAACTATATCATGGATGAGTTTTCTACCGAACTGGGCGCTCAATTTTATTACTTCAACAAGTCAGGTTTCTTCCTTATGGGAGGTCTTACTGATGGCTTATTGAGCGAAACAGTGGTGGCATCAGCTAAAGTTGACGCTACAACAGGCAAACCCCTTAAATACGATCCTGCAATTCTTGGAAAGATTGGTTTTGACAAACAGATCAATAAAGATTTCAGGTTTAGGTTAACAGGCTCTGTGTACACCGTTAACAGCGATTATAGCAATACCTTGATGGGCGGCGATCGTACCGGATCACACTATTATAATTTGTTCGAAAACCAGGCAGTGGCGAGTGCAACAACATTAAACGATGCTATTGACTACAGCCCGTTTTCAGGAAGGGTTAACCCCGGCTTCAGTAACGAAATACATTCATTTATGGGCAACCTGTTTTTGAAATACCAGGGTTTGGAATTTTTCGGAACAGCCGAAAATACAACAGGCCGCGGCGCAGCCGAAACCAGCAACCGCTGGGCAACCCAATTCGCAGGTGATTTAATTTACAGGTTCCCTGAAAACACTCAAAACTTTTGGGTTGGCGTTCGTTACAACACCTTAAAGGCTGATCTTTTGGGAACTGGCGATGTAACTGTAGATCGTACTGCCGGCTCTTTCGGATGGTTTATGACAAAACACATCATGATGAAAGCAGAATATGTGAGCCAGAAATATTTGGATTACCCAACCGCAAATATCCTTAACGGTGGTAAGTTTCAAGGTGTAATGCTGGAAGCTTCTATCGGATTTTAATCAATAGGAATAAACAAAACTCTACAAGGTTCTTACAATTAATTTTTCATCAAACAAAAGGCCGTTTCATAGCAATATGAAGCGGTCTTTTTTCTTTTATCATCATGGAACAAAGTGAAGGATCTTTTACGACCTGCTTAGTGAACGTACATGAGCACTATTGCAGGGGAGAAGGTTCTTTACTTTGTTCAGGATGCCAAGTAGTTACGAATAGGTACGGCCTATACTTTCCACGCCCAAAACAGTTGCACTATAAGTTGCAATGTCTTGTCAAAATAGTTTTTAAATCCGTTTCGGGTATATCGGAAAAGATAAGCGTGGTGTTCACAATCTGAAATTCCGCTATGTCAGATGACTCATCCGGGAAAAACATTCATGGTCGCCCAGGGCACAAATCATGGTTTACAAAGGTTAACACTTTTTTGTGTATTTTTTAATTCAATGTTCTTATAATCAATTAGTTAGCAAAAAAATGCGCTCTGCATCTGTAACCATGATTTTGCTAAGAAATTAATATTTTCAATGGGTTTGCCTAAGGTTATAAAAAGATAGGGAGACATTTAGATGTACCTATTGCGCGAGTTTGAAGCGCAGGCCAAAAACGCAAAAGCTATTCGTGATTTGGAACGAAAAGTTTGGGGTTTACGGGGATAGGGTATCAAAATTGTGGGTAAAAATGTAAATGACTGAAAAACCCACACCCGCGCCCGGGGGACAAAAAACAGCTGCAGTTAGTGTATCAGTTCATGTCAAGGTATTGGCAAACATCTGTGATACAGTAAGCTTCCCCCAACAAAAAAGGGCCGTCTCATACAAATGAAACGACCCTTTTTTTATATAAAGAATTTTATCTCAAATCTTTCTTTCCAAAGTCGATGATAACCGGTGTAGCCACGCAGATTGATGAGTAGGTACCAAAACATACTCCAATCAATAACGCGAACGAGAAGCCGCGGATAACATCGCCACCGAAGATAAACAGTACCAGCAAGATCATTAATACCGTTAATGCGGTAATAATGGTACGGCTTAAGGTATTGTTAATCGCATCGTTGATAACCACTTTCGGGTCGTCAGTTTTTGCGTGGTGCAGGCTCAGGAACTCGCGGATACGGTCGAACACCACAACGGTATCGTTAATGGAGTAACCAATAACTGTCAATATCGCCGCAATAAACGACTGGTCAATATCCAGCGAGAATGGAAGCACATCTTTAAATATCGAGAAGAACGATAATACCATCAGCGCATCGTGTGCTGTTGCGATCATCGCACCCAGGCTAAACTGCCATTTGCGGAAACGGATAAAGATATACGCCGAAATAACAATGATGGCAAAAAGCACGGTTAACGCAGCCGACTGTTTCAACCCATTGGCTATAGTAGCAGCCACTTTTTGCTGACTTACAATGTTAGCTTCAGTGATGTGCGTTTGCGGTGTTGAATCGAGCGCCTTAATAACCGCGGCACGTACCTGTGCATCAGCATCGGGTGCAGGGCTATCAATCATATATTTGGTGGTTACGCTGATATCGCTACCAAAAGTTTTCACCTCGTTGCCTGCACCAAAGTTTTTGTCGATTATTTTACGCACATCTTCAACACCTACATTTTTATCTGTAAATCTGATAACATAAGTATGTCCACCCACAAAATCAACGCCGTAGTTAAAGCCACGTGTAACCATTGAGCCAATACCCACAAGTATAAACGCGGTTGAGAAAATGTAGAATTTAAAACGGTTTTTTACGAACCCGTAGTTGGCATTTTTAAAGGTATGCGAGCTCCATGGATTCGAGAATTTGATATCCCATCCTTTTCCAAGCATGTATTCGAAAATCAACCTCGAGATTAGTAAGGAACAGAACAACGAAGTAACGATACCGATCATTAACGTAATCGCAAAACCCTGTATAGTGCCTGTACCAAAAGCATATAATATTGCGCCGGTAAGGAAAGTACTGATGTTTGAGTCGAGGATTGACGATAGAGCGTGTTTGAAGCCGTCATTAATAGCGATGCGTAATGATTTACCCAGCGCCAATTCTTCACGCACACGTTCGTAAATCAATACGTTAGCATCAACCGATAAACCGAACGTTAATACGATACCTGCAACACCCGGCATGGTTAATACCGCGCCTAAGCTGGTTAATACACCCATCAAAAAGAAGATGTTCACTAAAACCGCAACAACAGCTACGGTACCTGCACGGTTGTAATAGGCAACCATAAATATCATTACCACCAGCAAACCTACAAGGTTCGACATTAAACCGGCATGTATAGCTGCCTGGCCTAATGACGGGCCTACAACACTTTCGGCAACAATGTGCGCCGGAGCAGGTAGGCGGCCGGCTTTTAATACGTTGGCCAAATCCGTAGCTTCCTCGGTAGTAAAGTTACCCGAGATAGAGGATACACCACCCGAGATGGTATTTTCAACCACCGGAGCCGAATAAACGTTATCATCAAGCACAATAGCTATTGATTGTTTGTTGTTTACATCAGCAGCAGCTGCGGCGGTAACGCTTGCCCATTTTTCAGCACCATCCGAGTTCATCACCATGATTACTTCGGGGCTGCCTTTTTGGTCAACATCGCCGTGCGCATCATTTACTACATCGCCCGCAAGTACGGGGCCGTTTAAGGCGCCAGCTAATTTTATAGCGTATAATTCAAATATCTTGGTGTTTTGGTAAGGCTTAACCGACCATAAAAACTTCATGCTCTGCGGAACAGTAGCTTTAATATCAGGGCTGCGCAAATAAGCGTTTATTTTAGCAGTATCCAATACATCGGCACGGCCTACAATTGGTCCGCGTGATAGTTGACCCTGTCCGCTTTGATCTTGTCCCATCATTGGGCGCAATACGCTGAACAGCGGATATTGATCGGCCATGGCAGCTTTGTTGCCTAATAACGATGTGGTATCTTTTGCGTTTTTCTTAACTTTACTTAATAAAGATAAAGCGCTTTTTGCTTTTGCGCTATCAGCAGTAGCTGCGGTTTTTGCAGTAGCTGCTACAGCAGTTTTCGACGTATCGGTTTTTGAAGCCTTAGCTGCTTTGTTTTTTGCGGCTATTAAACCGTTAATGTTTGCCAGCACCTGGTAAACCTGGGTGTTGTCATAAGTTTGAAAAAATTCCAACTTGGCAGTACCCGATAATAATTTACGTACGCGTTCGGGTTCTTTTACACCCGGAAGCTCTATTAGAATACGGTCGGTATTTTTTAATAGCTGAATGTTGGCATTGGCCACACCAAACTTATCAATACGCGTATTTAAAATAGTGTACGATTGTTTAACGGCAACAGCGGCCTGACCTTTCAGATAGGTTTCAACTTCGGCGTTGCTGGCGTTAAACTTCAAATGGTCCTGGTTATCTTTGGTTGAGAAGATAGCAGCTAATTTACCATTAGGTGCAATTTTTTCGTACTCGCTCACAAATAACGAAATGTAATTTGTTTGGCTTGTAATTAAATCAACCGAAGCAGCTTCCAGGGCTTTATTAAAATCCGGATCGGGATTATTGTTCGCTAATTTTTTAACCAGTTCGTTCAGCGTGATCTGCATGGTAACGCTCATACCGCCTTCAAGGTCCAAACCGAGGGCGAGTTCGCGTTGTTTAACGTACTGATAATCGTGCTTTAATAACGGATATACCGGTTGTGTAGCGATAGAATCCAGATAAGCTCTTTGTTTAGTTGAGTCGCCCTTGGCATAAGCCTGCGCATCATTTTCAACTTTGTGGGCCACCCAAGTAAATGAAAGCTGGTATAAACATACAGCAGCCAGCAATATGGCGAAAAATTTAACAACCCCTTTACCTTGCATTGTTTTAGTATATGTAATTAATTAGTTTATAAGCGTTTTAAATAAGACGGCAAATCTAATAAAATTTCCCAACCATGAAATTTTTAATTTAAATGATTATTTGGGAGTCCGAAAGTCGGAAAAGTCCGGGAAGTCCGAAAGTCAAAGCCACCAACCTTTACCAATGACTAATGACGCTCCAGCGTAATAAAAGAATACGGCAACAAATTCCGCTCATCAGGTTCATGATCTTCGTGATGCACTTCTTTCCACAATTGTTTATCAATTTCGGGGAAAAAGCTGTCGCCATCAAAATCCTGGTGTACTATGGTTAAATAGATCCGATCGGTTAGGTGCATGGCCTGTTTATAAATTTCGGCGCCGCCTACTATAAATACCTCTTTCTCGGCTTTGCAAAGTTCAATGGCGGCCTCAATGGAGTTTACCACTTCGCAACCGGCAATATCAATGGCCTGCCGGGTAATAATAATATTGCGGCGGTTGGGCAATGGCTTCCCAACCGACTCGTAAGTTTTGCGACCCATAATAACGCTATGGCCGGTGGTAATTTCTTTAAAGTGTTTTAAATCGCGCGGCAGGTACCAAAGCAGTTTATTGTCTTTACCAATTACGTGATTTTCTGATATCGCTACTACTATTGTTAATGTCATTGGTTCACTGGTTCATTAGTTCATTGGTGGAAAGTTTGCCATTTCAATAATTGGCTACGTTGTCTTATTAGTTCCTTATAACACTGGTTCGGATAATATCAAAGTGACAAGTTAATAAATATACACCAATGAACTAATGAACCAGTGAACTAATGAACTATACCGCAACCGCCCCCTTTATATGCGGCCACGGATCATAGTTCTCCAAAGTGAAATCTTCGAACTTAAATTTAAAAATATCTTTTACTTCCGGATTAATCTTCATGGTAGGCAGCGGCCTTGGTGCGCGGCTTAGTTGCAGTGTTGCCTGCTCCAGGTGATTATTATAAATATGAGCATCGCCAAATGTATGGATAAAATCGCCGCAATCCAGATCGCATACCTGGGCAATCATCATTGTAAGCAAAGCATACGATGCTATATTAAAAGGCACCCCTAAAAATATATCCGCGCTCCGCTGATAAAGCTGGCATGACAATTTACCCTTTAATTCCCCCTTCAGTGGGTTAGGGGGTTCCACATAAAATTGAAACAGACTATGACATGGCGGCAAGGCCATTTGATTTACATCAGCAACGTTCCATGCCGATACAATCATCCTCCGCGAATCAGGATTGTTTTTAATTTGATTTACAACCTGTGTAATCTGGTCAATATGCCCGCCATCGGGTTTTGGCCAACTTCTCCATTGGTAACCATACACCGGCCCAAGGTTGCCATCGGCATCGGCCCATTCGTCCCAAATTTTTACGCCATTATCTTTTAGGTATTTGATATTGGTATCGCCCGTTAAAAACCAAATCAGTTCGTGAATAATGGACTTAAGGTGCAACTTTTTAGTAGTCACCATCGGGAAGCCGTCCTGCAAATTAAAACGCATCTGGTAGCCAAAAACGCTTAAGGTGCCGGTGCCGGTACGGTCGTGCTTTTGTGCGCCGGTTTCCATTACGTGAGCCATCAGGTCGAGATACTGTTTCATGGTAGTTACAAATGTTTAAAAGTTGTAGTGAGTTGAAGGGGTTGTAAATGTTATAGTAGTTGTAAACGCTGTAACATTTACAACATTTTTAACTTTTATAACCCTTACAACATTTCTAACGCAATAACATGCAAATAAAAATAATCTGCTCCGGCAATCCTAACGGATGTGTAAAAATAGGGGAGTTGTTAATCATTCTGAAAATATAATTTTATATATTTGTGTATGGAAACAGTAGTTGCTCATCCTGCAAATAAAGAACAAATGAATGCTATAAAAGCGTTTATGAAAGCCTTAAAGGTCGATTTTAAGGTTCAAAAAAGCCCATACAATGCTGAATTTGTTGCTAAGATTGAAAAAAGCAGGCAAGAAATAAAAGAGGGCAAGGGTGTTAGAATAAAAGTTGAAGACTTATGGAAATAGAATTTTCGCAACGGGCGTTACTAGATCTGGAAAAATTCAGGAAGTCCGGGAATAAGAAAATTCAACAAAAAATCACAGACATTACCAACTCCATTTTAAAGACGCCATTTGACGGTATTGGGAAACCGGAGCCATTAAAATATGGAATGACTGGTTTGTGGTCGCGACGCATCAGCAAAGGCGATAGATATGTTTACGAAGTTCAGGAGCAATTAATTGTCGTACACTCGCTTAGAGGTCATTATGAATAATACAGGGACCTCAGCCACCTGCTAAGGAAATGCTATACGACTTTTTGAATTTGCAATTAACGATG
>JABDBM010000108.1:0-6849 GCA_013288685.1 Bacteroidota bacterium
AACCTGGGGTTCGTAGTCGCCCAACGATGCCGCTTTTTTTTGTTGTACCGCGTAAAATGCATTATTAAACAAATTAAGCAACACCCGGCCAATTCCGTGTGGCATTATATTTAAAGGTTGCATATCGGGGCTAAATGCAGTTTTGATAAGGCAGTTAAACGATTTATCCCTGGACCTTATGGTGAGATAACTCATTCTTAAATATTCATCGGCCAATACATTAAAGTCGGTTAGCTCTTTTTTATCCGAATTGTTGTTTTGTGAATGCTGCAACATGCTTTTCACAATGGCATCGGCGCGTTTTCCGTGGCTGTGTATTTTTTCGAGATTTTGTTTAATGTCGTTCGAGATATTGACGATTTCGGCAGATTCATTACCTGTTAATTCCGACTGCAATTCATCTACCAACTCAATACTAACTTCCGAAAAGTTATTTACAAAATTTAGCGGGTTTTGTATCTCGTGGGCAATTCCGGCTGTAAGTTCGCCCAACGAAGCCAATTTCTCGGCTTGTATTAGTTGTTGTTGTGTGGCCTTTAACTCGGTAACTGTTTCTTTTAACTGGTCGCGCTGGGTTATTATTTCCTTCTGCTGATTCATGATATCAACAGACCGCTGTTCCAGCTCGGCACGGGCAATACCCAAATCGTTCACCATTTTGTTAAAAGCCGACCCAAGCTCGCCAATCTCGTCGCTTGTTGTGTTTACTACACGTTGTGTTAAATCACCCTCGCTCACGCGGTTTGCCGCATCACGAAGCCTTAGCACCGGGTCCGAAATGTTTTTGGCCAGCACAAACCCCATAAAAATTCCGATGGTAAACACCACCAGGCTAACAATTATAGATGTGATAAGGATATGGCGTTTATTTTTGGCTATCTCTAAAGTGTTAAAGGCAAGCATAATTTCGCCCGTCATCATCGATGTTTTAAAAACCGAACGTTTTACGATCCGCAATTTATCTGTTTGTGCATCAACGCCCACCTTTGCATTTTCGGGGTAAGTTTTAAATATTTTGCGCGTTAATTTAAAATGCAGATGCTCGGTATCCCAAACGGTGTCTATCTGGATGAGGCTTACAAACTCCAGGTGCGGATCGTTTTTAACAAAATCAAACGAGGTTTGCACGCCTTCAAAATCCTGTTCTTTCAGCGCAATTTTAACGCCTAATGAAACCGTATTGGCCTGGTTTTGAATTTCGCTGTTATAGTTTTTAAGGATGTAACTTTCCTGCAAGGCGGGAAAATAAAACAGGATAAAAAAAGCAAACAACAGTACCACAGTTAGCACCGTTATCCAGATTTTAGTTTTTAAACTTAACCGCAAATGAAATGCGTGTTTATATGGATTCTTTTCCATCAATGTGAATCACCCTTTCCTTATTTCCGGGCACGGATTCGATAACACCTATAGCGCCCGGCGTTTGGCTTATAAAAGCATCAAGCTCGCTCACCGAATTAAAGAAAACCGGCGCTTCGCCCTTTCCCTGGAATACCAGTGCCAAAAAAAGCTTATTCAAATCGTTAGGACTAAGGTTATATATTTTTTTACAAGTGCTGATGCCCGCCGGGGTATTGGTTTTCATCAGGGCTATTACCACTTTGGTGCCATCTTTCCAGCGCAATTTTTCGCCTTTAAGTACAGATTTTAATTGCGAAAATGTTAAATCGGGCACAGGGCCTTTGGTGTTTACCACCACCATTAACGGCACGTCCTGCGCCTTTACGGCCAGGCACGCCGCAAAAACGATGATATGAATAATAAATATTTTAAAAATAATTAATCTCACAGACTATTCCTATTTAAACAAATCCTTTAACTAAAACCCTATTGCAAATTGTGCCGTTACCATATTTACCCGCCCTTCAATTTCCTTATTATCGTGCTCGTATTCCAGCTTTATAACAGCCAGGTAGCTAATTTCATATCTTATTCCTCCAATCAGCGATGTCACATTATCCTTGTGGTAATACATTTCGCCGGGCTGATAAATTATTTTTTCTACCTTAACGTAGGGCACCAGCTTATTGGCAATCCTCACACCAGTGTACACATACGAAGCGCTGGTTTGCTTGCGGCCAATACTGTCTGAATGGTTGTACGCCAGGGTAGATTCGGCCAGCAGCTCAAAATGCTTCCCAAAGTAGGCGATAGAGCCCGTCATTAAGTTTTGGTCAACTTGTTGTGTTATGGGCTGGGTAAAGCCATGCGGAATGGCGCCTTTTGCTATAATATCATGATAATAGGAAGCGCCTATACGAAAATCTTCAAACGGCTCAAAGTGCAGCGCGGCAGTAAGCGATTTGGTTTTATCGTTATCCTGCACATCTGTTGAGCCTAAACCATTGCCCACCATAAAGTCATATCCAAATTTTAAATTGCCAAAGTTTTCGCCCTGCAGCCTGAACCCGGTAGTATGCAATGGAATGATATTGGCATCAAATAAAAGCGGGCGATAAATGGTAGGGTAAAAAACTCGCCCGTGATGGTAAGAATCATTCCAGTAATCAATTGGCGTGTGGTGCTTGCCAAACAAAATGCTGTTGTTGCCAGAATAATTGTATTTAAAAACAACACGCTCTACACTTACATCAAAATCCGTTGGCGAAGAAGGTGAAAATTTGAAAACAGATTCGCCGAGGAACGATATGCGATCGGTTATTTGGGAGGTAATAAACAAATCCTGCTCCTCGAACCCAAAGCTTACTTGCCCGTTTTTCACCGTTGTAATGCCGTCAATGAATCCCCTTATCTGCGTGTTTTGCGCAAACAGTTTACAGCCAGCAGTTGATAAGAAAAAGAATAAAATAAAGCCGGGTAAAATTTTATGCATGCATTAAGTAATATTCAGGTTGAATGTTTGTGTTTTTTTCATTTTTTACAATGAAACCCGAAAATACTTCTTTATTGCTTAATTTCCTACAAGTGAAATGTATAAATTATGTTATTTTAGGGATATTGCCGGGCATTGGCTGGGTAAAATATTGATATATTGAAAATTATACGATTAAACCTTTTGGCAACAATCCGTCTAACAAAAAATGAAAAAAGAATCTGCAATCCTTATCGTGCTTTTTAGTTTGACGGTGTTAATTGCCTGTAAAAAAACGGGCGGCTCGCCACCTGGTAAAACTACTACCAATACTGTCCTCTATTTTCCGCCTGTTGGTAGCAGCGATTGGCAAACGGTTACTGCATCCTCATTGGGTTGGGATGATGCAGGCCTTAACAATCTTTACCCCTATTTACAAAGCAAGGACACCAAGGCTTTTATTATTCTTAAAAACGGCAAAATAGTAACCGAAAAGTATTTCGGCACTTTTACTGCTGATAGTCTTTGGTATTGGGCATCCGCCGGAAAAACCATGACCGGCTTTTTAGTAGGTATTGCTCAACAGGAAGGATTGCTTAACATCAACGATGCCACCTCGAAATATTTAGGTACCGGCTGGACATCAGAGCCACTGGCTAAAGAAAATCTGATCACCATAAAAAAGCAACTCACCATGACCACAGGTCTGGACGATGGCGTTGCCGACCCGGATTGTACCTTGCCCGGTTGCTTAGTATATAAAGCAGATGCCGGCACCCGCTGGGCCTATCATAACGCTGCATACACACTGCTTGATGGCGTGGTTGAAAAAGCCAGCGGACTATCTTATAACACTTATTTTCAGCAAAAAATTAGAGACCGCATTGGTATGAATGGCTTATGGGTAAAAACGCCAAACTCCAATAATATATATTACAGCAATGCGCGCAGTATGGCCAGGTTCGGTTTGCTACTGCTTAACAAAGGTAAATGGGATAGTACCGCTATTTTGAGCGATAGCAATTATTTTCATAGCCAGGTAAACACATCGCAAAATATAAACCTCAGTTATGGTTATTTAACCTGGCTTAACGGTAAGGCCAGCAATATGCTGCCGCAATCGCAAATTGTTTTTACTGGTTCCATTATCCCCAATGCCCCGGCCGATTTATTTGCCGCCCTTGGCAAAAACGATCAGAAAATATATGTAGTGCCATCGCAACAGCTAATCATCATCCGGATGGGCAATACCGCCGGTGGGGTTAAACCGGCAGGCTCTGATTTTGATAATGAACTTTGGGGGAAATTGAAGGCGATTATAAAATATTAAGGAACGGCTACTTTGAATATAAGTAAAATAGTTCACATAATGTGAACTATTTTACTTATATTTGGTATTAGAATGAGAGTTCACCTTATCAAAAAGCAAACTTTGGAAGATTTCGCTAATCAATACCCTGGAAGTAGGGCCTCATTGGATGATTGGATGGAAAAGCTAAGCTTTGCCGACTGGGGATTACCCGGCAATATCAAACAAACTTATAACACCGCTGATCTTTTGGGAAAAAGTAGCAGTCGCGTAGTGTTTGATATTTGCGGAAACAATTACAGAATGATATGCAAGTATCTTTTCGGAAAAAGACAAGCGCATTTGTTTGTTTGCTGGATGGGTACACACGCGGAGTATGATAAAGTTTGCAAACAGGGAATGCAATACACTATTAATCTTTATTAAAATGGAAGCTGTAACAATAAAATATACCATCATAAAAAACAGGAATCAGTACGATGCATATTGCAATCAACTTGAGATACTGTTGACGAATGAAAATAGTGAATCATTTCAGGATGAAATCGACCTGTTGACGCTGCTAATTGAAAAATACGATGACGAAAACAGCATATTAAAACAAGTAGACCCAATTACCTTGCTGCGTTCATTTATGCACGATCACCATTTAAAACCGCAAGATATGACCGGAATACTGGGAATCAGCAAAGGTTATGTATCCGATATCCTAAACTATAAAAAAGGGCTATCAAAAGAAGTAATCCGTAAATTGGCAGATCATTTTAAAGTGCGGCAGGAAGCGTTTAACCGACCATATAAATTAATTTCGCCGGTGAACACTTATTTGCGTAATGCCAGCGTGATGAACACTACCAAACAGTTGCAATGATTTTTTTAACTAGCAAACTATCCTTTTGCTCAAAGGCGGTTACATGAAAAAAAAGCAGCATCCCGTATAAAGAAGTATACTTTTCATTTTTAGGTTGTGATGAAGATTCAGGGATAAGGTAATAAAGACTATTAAACCAAGAATTCACGAATTGGGAATTATTATTTGTGCTAATTCGCTCAATTCGTGAAATTCGTGTTTATTTAAATTCGCAAACAAACATTCGTGTCAATACTTAATTCTTATCACTCAGCATTATCGGATTTCCCTTACCGCTGCCAATAATAATCACTTTGGTATTAGGCGATAGTGCAATTTCCTTTTGTGCTTTAATAGCTTCGTATTGTAATTGCTTATCTGATAAGCCAGTAGAAAGTATTTTCTGATAATCGGCTATACCTTGGGCTTCTACGCGTTTACGATCGGCTTCCTGGCGTTCTTTCTGTAACACAAACTGCATTTTCTGCGCATCCTGCTCGGCGTTTATTTTTGATTCGATGCTGGCTTTAACTGATGCCGGAAGTGAGATATTACGCACCAGGATGGATTGCACTTCCAGCCCGTTTTTGGCGAACGCTGCTGTTATAGCCTGGTTTATTTTACTCTGAAACTCCTGCCGTTTTGTTGAATACAAATCAACCGCCTGGTAGCTAACTGCATTATCGCGTATAGCGGTGCGGGTAACCGGGCGAACAATTTTGTTCTCATAATCCACGCCGATGTTTTGCAGTATAAATGGCGCTTTAAAAGGGTTTAATCTGTACAACACCGAAAGATCAATAGTAACCTCCAACCCATCCGATGATAATACGCGAATAGCATCGTCGCCTTGCACGGCGCCTTCGCTGTCTTTTGCGCTCATGGTATAGTTTTCGGTTTGAATGCTAAATGTAGTAACTTCAACCACCGGGTTAATAAAATGCAGGCCACTTTCCAGCACGTCGTTTTGCACTTTGCCAAACAGCACCTGTACACCAACTTTGCCGGGTTCAATCTGCTTTACCGACGAGAACGCCAGCCCCAACGCTACTACTATTATGCCAACCACCTTTATCGTACCCGCAAAATGACTGCCGGGTTGGGGCGAACGCTGCAGTACTACACCCGCTACGAGTATAATAATACCTAAAATTGCTATAAACATTTTTTATAGTTTTGGATTTGGTTTTGAATTTGGATTCGGTTTTTGCATATTTTTTATCTCTTTCAATATCTTTATTTTCAGCATAATAAATATGGCAATCATCATTATCGCACCAAAAACAATAATGTAATTTCCTTTTTCAAAGCCATCCTGATAGCCGAAAACAAGGCATACTACAATGCCAAGGGTATACAAAGTATTAGGTACTGCTTTTTTCCACATCGCTTAATACACGCTAAGTTCAGGGTCAATTTCTGCAGCCCAGGCTAAAATCCCGCCTTTAAGGTTGTACAAATCGGTATAACCCAATTGCTCCAATTGCATTATGGCGGCTGCGCTGCGTTTGCCGCTGCGGCACATTACCACTACGGGCTTATTTTTTTCAACCTTATTGGCTTCTATTACAATACCACCCAACGGAATTAATAGTCCGCCCAGGTTTGACATTTCGTATTCAAAATCTTCCCGAACGTCAATCAGCTGGAAATCTTCGCCTTTATCTTTCTTTTCTTTTAGTTCCTGTACGCTTATTTCTTTCATGTACAAATAAATTTTAATGTCCAAAGGTAATGTTATATACAAACATTTAGGTCGATAATTTGTAACAATCAATGCCTAAGTGCGTTTTATAATCTGTTGTAACGCCTCACCCCGGCCCTCTCCCAAGGAGCGGGAGTAAAGGAAACTCCTCTCCTTTGGAGAGGGGTTTGGGG
>JABDBM010000108.1:6859-16347 GCA_013288685.1 Bacteroidota bacterium
GTTGTAACGCCTCACCCCAAACCCCTCTCCAAAGGAGAGGAGTTTCCTTTACTCCCGCTCCTTGGGAGAGGGCCGGGGTGAGGCGTTACAACGCTGACAATTAGATAGATATTGATGAAGAAAGTTACGCGGTTCTTTTGGTTTTGCTCGGGAGCACATACTAATACTTTAAAAAAATACCCAATTGAGCATAATAAATACGTGGGTATTGGCGCTACTATATTTTTTACGGCGCTATTTGCGTGCATGTCTGGCGGTTATGCTATGTACTTTGTTTTTAGCGGCAACGCGTTTGCGGTGGTATTTGCCGTGCTGTTTGGGATAATATGGGGCCTGGCCATTTTTAATATGGACCGCTATATTGTATCCAGCATTGATAAACAAGGCAGCACCAATCAGCAGATATTACAGGCTTCGCCACGTATACTATTGGCTATTATGATAGGCATTGTTATATCGCGCCCGCTCGAACTAAAAATATTCGACAAGGAAATACGGCAGAAATTAAAAACGGCCTACATTAAGGGGCAGCATAGTAAACTTGATACGCTCGAGAAAACCTATATGGGCAAATATGCCATGGAGATGGGTAAAAACAAAGAGCTGAAAAGGGAAAAAGATTCGCTGGAGAGCGATATTAATAATTCGCGCAGCCAACTGAATCAGGAGGTTTTTGGTGATAAAACCGACCAAACGTCGGGCATAACCGGTTATGGCACTTATGCCAAACAAAAGCAGGCTGTTTTGCAGGAAAAGGAGGACAGGCTAAATGAAGTACGCGCTAACCAGGAAAAGATGGACCAGTACCTGGCCGACCGCAAAAATTACGAAGGCATAAACGATGTGCGCATGTTTAGTTCGCATCAATTGGACAGCCTGGCTAACGTAGCCGGCTTTGCCGACCGTAACTGGGCATTGGGCCAATTGGGTTATAATGACGATGGCAGCCGCAATTTGGATACCTACCTGGCCGAATCATTTATTGGTTTCTTGTTTATTTTGTTTGAATGTTTGCCGGTTTTTGTAAAGCTGATGTCGCCCATGGGGCCTTATGATGTGGCGGTATCCAAACTATCAGAAGCTGATGTGCATTACGCCGAACGCGATAAAGAACGGAATATACAGGTGACGGACAGTGTTTATGATCATGAACGGGAGACGGATATTGAACGGCGAAGGCGGATAATTTCGGCCCAATCTGATTATGATTTGGAGCGGCATAGTTATGATTGATGCAATCAATCTATTATGCAAAACACTATATTTGTATTGAAATGCAATTATCAGCGAGCGACATAGCATTAGTTAAGGATTATTTTTCCGGGCAGCCGGTAATAAAGGCATACCTCTTTGGCTCTTACTCGCGAAACGAAGCTGACAAGGATAGCGATGTTGATATTTTGGTTGATCTTGATTATTCAAAGCATATCGGGTTAGGTTTTGTAACCATGCAGTCAGAACTTCAGCAGAGGCTGCAGAAAAAGATAGATTTAGTTTCATCAGGGTCGCTATCTAAATATATAAAGCCGTTTATTGACCGGGATAAGGTCTTGATTTATGAAAGGTAAGATCGGAGACCGGCAAAGACGGTTTCATATCGTTGAGGCTATAAGCGAAATTCAGGTTTACGTAGCAAACACCGGTATAAATAAGTTCCTATCTAATTCAATGATGCTTTTTGCCTGTGTTAAACAGATTGAGATAATTGGCGAAGCAGCAAATATTATTACTCCCGAAACAAAATCGTTATTTACCGATTTGGAATGGAAAAAGATAATTGGGATGAGGCATATCCTTGTTCATGAATATTTTGGTATCGATTTCGAATTAATCTGGCAAGTGATCATAAGCGATCTCCCTGACTTAAAACAAAAAATATTGCTCGTCATCGATGATATTCCCTAAATAGAATTGTGAGGCGATGTACTTGGATAGATTAGGTATGATGATAGCCGCGTCAAGTCAATCCAACCCCGCACCCAACGTAACAATATCAATACAAAACTTTTGCTATTTAATAGTAATTTCAGCCTGCAAATTTTAGCGCATTAAATGAAGAAAATATTTTTACTCGCGGTGGTATCCATTATGGCATCCGCCGCCATGGCGCAGGAAGCCGTGCGTCCCATTTTTTACGAAGTATCGTTCCCCAACGCCATGCATCACGAAGCCGAAATTGTGATGACGATCCCCCAGGCGCCCGAAAAAAACTTTACCGTGCGGATGAGCCGTTCATCGGCCGGGCGTTACGCCACACATGAGTTTGGCAAAAACGTTTACAACGTAATGGCTACCGATGTGAACGGTAAAAAACTACAACTAAAGCAAATTGAAGGTGATACGTACCAGGTAGAACCACCCGCCGCCGGTGGCGCCGTTAAAGTAAGCTATACCTTATTTGCCAACTGGACCGATGGCACCTACGCCAGTGTTGACCCAAGCCATGCTCACCTGAATATGCCTGCCGCATTTATGTGGGTACCCGGACTGGAAAGCCGCCCTATAAAATTTGCCTTTAACGATTTGGCCAAATACGGCTGGAAAGTTGCCACCCAATTGAAGCATGAAGGCGAAAACGTTTACAGTGCGCCCAACATGCAGTACATGATGGACAGCCCTACCGAACTATCAAACTTTAACGAAACAAGCTGGAACGTTGTAAACAGCGACGGCAAAACTGAAAAGATTAATTTAACCGTCCATTCGGATGATGACCAGGCTACAATTGATGGCTTTGGCAAGATGGTGCAAAAAATGGTGCTCGAAGAAAAAGCTGTATTTGGCGAGCTACCTTCGTATGATTTTGGCGAATACACCTTTGTGAGCGATATTTATCCAACCACATCGGGCGACGGTATGGAACATCGCAACTCAACTTGTATTGTACTCCCTGTTCCTAAAGTTGGTGGCCTGGAAGAACGCCTGCTTGGCGTATTTGCGCACGAATATTTCCATAGCTGGAATGTAAAACGCATACGTCCAAAATCATTGGAACCTTTTAACTTCGAACATGCCAACATGAGCAGCGAACTTTGGTTTGCCGAAGGTTTTACCCAATACTATGGTGAGATGCTGCTGGTACGCTCCGGCTTTAATTCTGTTGATGATTATGCCGGTACTATCGCAGGTTTGGTAAATTCAGTATTAAATACACCTGCGGCAGCAAAATATTCGCAGACGCAAATGAGCCGTTACTCGGTATATGCCGATGCGGGTGTTTCTATCGACCCGAACAACGACAACAATATTTTCACCAGTTACTACATGTATGGCGGCGCAACCGCCCTGGCGCTCGACTTGCGGTTACGCAGCGAATTTAACCTGACGCTGGATGATTATATGCGCACCGTTTGGCTTAACCGCGGCAAAGTAATGAAGCCATATACTATCCCCGATTTGCAAAGCGACCTGGCGAAAGTGACCACCCCACAGTTTGCTGCCGACTTTTTTAACAAATACATTTATGGTGTAGATAAAAATAATTATGAAGCATTGCTGGCTAAAGCCGGATTTGTATTGCGGAAAGCTGCGCCTGGCAAAGCATGGGCGGGTTCATTTTCTGGTAGCGGTCGTCGCGGGCGGGCGGGCCAGGCACGTACCAACGCAGCCGATGGCATTTCTATAGCAACCAGTACGGTTATGGGCACCCCAATTTATAAAGCTGGTTTGGACGCCGGTGATGTGGTTTTAAAAGCTGATGGTAAGGATGTAAACAGTCAGCAGGCGTTTGACGAGATTGTGGCTACCAAAAATATAGGCGATAAAATTGCGGTTAGCTATAAAAATCGCACCGGCAACCACGAAACTACGGTAACACTGGAAGAAAGCCCGTATTTGGAAGTTGTAACCTTCGAAAAAGCCGGAAAAACATTAACCGCCGATCAGCAGGCTTTCCGCAATAGCTGGTTATCGTCAAAAGTTAAATAAAACGTCGCTGAAAACGGCAAAAACAATTTTCGAAATGGGAACGAAAACTAATTTTCACTAATTCAGCGAATTTCACGAATTATGTAATGTGCCTTTAATTCGTGAAATTCGATTAATTTGTGATCATTAGTGTCTATTCAAATTATAAAATAGTATGAAAAAGATATCAACCATAATTACCTTATTTTTAATAAGCGCGTGCAGCTTTGGGCAGGATGTTAATAAACGCATTAACCAAACAGATGTAGAGCGTATTATCAAAACGCTGTCGGCAGATGATATGCAGGGGCGGGCCACCTTTACACCCGGCATTGAAAAAGCTGCTCAATTTATTGAAGCTGAATACAAAAAAATTGGCTTACGCCCAATGGCCGGCAACACAGGTTTCCGACAAAATTTTACCATGACCCGTGTAACCCCTATAAAAACGATGGTAAACATTAACGGCCAAATGATTGGGGCCGACAGCGCATTTGCCAGCACCAGTGCCACAACCTTAAACTGGACTAACAATGCCGATGTACAGGTGGTTAAATTGGGGCAAGGCAAAGATTTCCGTGCCGAATACATGGGATATCTTAAAAGTGGTAAAAAAATGCTGATACTGGTTGACCCGCAATTCGCCGCAGCTTTTAACCGGTTAAGAGACCGGGCAAAAAGAGGCTCGGTTACTGCGAATGCCAACGACAACCAGGCGCTGGTTTTTGTATTGGGTAATCACGACGATTTAAAATCGTTCGACGTAAGTTATACCGGCAAATCCGAGCAATTGCCGCTCTTTAACATAGCAGGTATTATTCCCGGTAAAACAAAGCCTGATGAGTATGTTGTTTTCTCGGGCCATTACGATCATTTGGGTATAATAAAGGGAAATCCAGCCGATACTATTGCTAATGGCGCTGATGATGACGCATCGGGCACCACAGCTGTAATCACACTTGCCAAGTACTACAAAAAACTACATAACAACGCCCGTACACTGATATTTGTAGCTTTTACCGCCGAAGAAATTGGCGAATACGGCTCGCAACATTTTGCCACAACGGTTAATCCCGATAAGGTAGTGGCTATGTTTAATATCGAAATGATTGGTAAAGCATCTAAGTTTGGCGAAAACTCGGCTTTCATAACGGGCTTCGAGCGGTCGGACTTTGGCACCATCCTGCAAAAAAACCTGGAAGGAACAGCCTTTAAATTTTATCCCGACCCATATCCACAGCAAAATTTGTTTTACCGCAGCGACAATGCCTCACTGGCGGCAGTAGGCGTACCGGCGCATACCATATCAACCGATCAGATAGATATCGATAAATTGTATCACACGGTTAAAGATGAATTTAGCACATTGGATGTATCGAACATTACAGCTACCATTAAGGCCATCGCATTAAGCTCCCGCACCATAGTTTCGGGTCGGGATACGCCGAAACGGGTGGCAAAGCTGGAGAAGTAAGAGACAAGAATATAAGAAGCAAGAGACAAGATAAAAAAAGCACAATGACAATAATCAAGAAACATGGGGCTGGATTCCCTTATTATCTTGCTTCTTGACTCTTGATCTCTTTCCTCTAAAACAAGACCATGGAAATAGAGCCACATATTATTCCGGATACAGCCATAAAAGGCGTTGCTACCGGTTTATGTATGATGGCTTTTTTTACGCTGCTATGGGCCGGTATTGCGTTCGGCGGATTGCATGGAAGTAATTATTGGTTTGCTTTATTCATCTTCCCGCTATTCAGCATAATATTTGTTATAAATGCCGTTCAGCTTTTTAAAATAGCTAAACTGTTCCCCAAGCTAACTTCCGAAGCCGACATTGCCGAAGAAAAGCGAATGAGTAAATGGTTCGGAATAATTTTTGGCGCCGAAGGGGTGGGTATTTTTATTGGGATAAATATTGTGAACAACCTGGGGCATCCCGAGTTAGATATCCCCGTGCTTGCCGTGGTGGTGGGGCTGCACTTTTTCCCGCTTGCTAAAGTATTTAAACGCACCGTTGATTATTATTTGGCTACCTGGGCTACGCTTGTTGCGATACTGGCTTTTGTTTTTACCCTAAACAAAACGTTTACGCAAAACCAAATGATGGTTTTTATTGGGATTGGTATTGCGATAGCTACATCGGGGTACGGGTTTTATATGGTGAGAAATGGACACAGGTTAGCTAAAATGGTGCCGATTGATTGGCTACGTGCGCACGGAATTTGTAGCGGTGGATTGTTTTAGCTGATGTCCTTTAAGCCTTTTGAGTGCTTTTTCTGTATGAGTAGTATCACGGCGGACCAAATTTACTGACCGGGCCTTTTTTCATCTGCCATTTTCATCTGGTAAGCCGTCACCAACTGCCTATAATTCCAGCCTCTGGCTTGTTTCAGCAATACATATTGATGAAAATTTTCCATTTCGCTTTCAGGCATTCCAACTATCAATAGCAGGCTTTTACTGCGCTCCCACGTTTCGGCCGAACCCTTTGTGGCTTCAAGTGTATTCTGAGCTATTTTTAACTTACGTAGCGCGGAATAACCTGTGTCACTTTTACTTTTGTTAATTTCCGCTAATATATCGGCATACGTAACTTTTGCCCGGATGCTTTGTTACGTAGTTTATCATAAGCGAGCCTAAAATGGGGCCACTTAAAAGCAATTGACTGTCTATACTATCCAAACCAAAACAACGCACCTGTTTAAAATTACTTAATACTTGTTGCGGCGAGTCCTTACTTATGTCGCGTTTGAGTAGTTTGCTACACTCCATAGTATGCTGAGCTGACGCCTGTAAACAAAAGCTAATAGACAAAGCTGCCGCAATTATGAACGTATACAGTTGGTATTGGTTGGTGTGCCGCATAGATACTTTACTTACCTTTTACCCAAAGATATCGAATAAAAATGCAAATTTTGACTAATAAACCTTAGGTAATTCTTTCCGCATAACATAATCATTCATCCAATATTTGCCAATCGGCACATCCTCTTCGTAAACAATGGCAAAGCCCATTTTTTCGTAGAAAGTTTTGGCATTGTTGTAGCGGTTTACATTTAAATCCAGGGTGTGTTTACCGGCTTCAAGCGTGTTTTTTATCACCTCGTTAATCAGTATTTTGCCATAGCCCTTTCCCTGTGTTTCGGGCAGGCAGTAGAGTTTATGCAGCTTATAAATTTCGGCATCTTCATCGCGTGGGGAATAGGCGGCAAAGGCAACCGGTTGCTCATCCTGTAAAAGCAGCAAATACGTTTGGATGTTGTTTTTTATTTGCGATGTCAGTTTTTCAACGGAGTATATCTCGGCCAACATAAATTCAAGTTGTTCCGCTTCCAGTATTGGGCCGTAAACATTCCACCAGGTGGTTTCGGCTATTTGGCGAATGGCTTCCACATCGCCGGTTGTTGCTTTGCTGATCGAATACATAGCCAAATATAGGAATACGATATAAATCTATATGGCCTCGCAATCCAGGAATTTAAAAAACTATTCAAAACTAATTTGTGAATGGGAAAGAACACTAATTTTCACGAATAAATCGAATTTCACGAATTAAAAGGCGTTTTTTAAATTCGTGAAATTCGATTTATTCGTAATAATTAGTGTCTATTTAACTTATAAAACATTTAGTCGGCCATATTAAACAGCTTCTTACTATTATTGCCTTATGAAAGTGCTGCCCTTCACCATCCCCGTTCCGCACGACCATACCATTATTGTGCAGGAAGAAGTGTTGCCGCATTTTTACACCTTTTTGCACCGCCACGCCGAAGTACAAATTACCTGGATAAAAAAAGGCGAAGGCACCCTGTTGGCAGGCAACAGCATGCACGCTTTCCGCGATGACGAAATTTATCTGCTCGGCGCCAACCTGCCGCACCTGTTTAAAAGTGATCCATCATATTTTGCACTCGATAATGATAGAGAGGTGCATACCATCACTATTTTTTTTGATCCTTATGGTAAACTGGCCGCGTTGTTCAATTTGCCCGAGATGAAGACAGTAAAAACCTTTGTAAGCGGAATGCAAAACGGATTTAAAGTGCCTGACAGCAGCTACCCCGAGTTAGCCCGAAGGATAGCCACCATTCAACAGGCCGCGGGCGCCGGCCAGTTGTCTTTATTTATTGAGTTGCTGAATGTATTAAGCGCGGATGAAGGCTTGCAACCTCTGTCCTCGGGCAGCTATGCTTTCTCTATGACTGACCCCGAAGGCATGCGCATCGCATCGGTTTATAATTATATCATGCATAATTATGGCAGCCCTTTAACTTTGCAGGATGTAGCTGCGCAAGCCCATTTGACGCCCACCGCTTTTTGCCGGTATTTTAAAAAGCATACCCGCCATACGTTTGTCCATTTTGTAAATAAGGTGCGGGTAAATGAGGCTTGCAAGCTACTTGTAAACGGCGTGCCAAACAGTATATCGGCTATCGCCTATAGTTGCGGCTTTAACAGCATCACCAATTTTAATTATGTGTTTAAAAGCATCACCGGCACATCGCCACGGGAGTATATGAATAGTTATGCAAATGGGGGGTGATAAAGAAATCAGCGCACCAAACGGGCCTAACCTCTAATCTCCTGTCTCTAACCTCTAAAATTAATCCCTATCCCTGCTCAGTTTCGTTATTTGCAAGGGATTTTCCTGCAATTCCACCGTTTCGCGGCGGTGCTTTACAATATGCAGGGCCGTAAACATTGCCTCGCGGAATGAAACTTCGGATGCCTGGTTTTTGCCGGCAATATCATAAGCGGTACCATGATCGGGCGAGGTACGTACAAAGTTTAAGCCCGCTGTAAAGTTCACACCCGATTCAAAGGCGATTTGTTTAAACGGAATTAACCCCTGGTCGTGGTACATGGCCAGCACCGCATCAAATTGTAAATAGGTTCCGTTTGCAAAAAAACCATCGGCCGAATACGGACCAAAAGCCAGTATGTTATTATTCCTTGCTTCTTCAATAGCGGGAATTATGGTCGTCTTTTCTTCCTCGCCTATCAAGCCGTTATCGCCTGCATGAGGGTTCAAGCCCAACACGGCAATTTTGGGTTTGCGTATCCAAAAATCGTTACGCAGGCTGTTGTTCATCAGCTTCAGTTTGGCTACTATTTTTTCGGTAGTGACACTTTCCGCCACCTTTGCCAGGGGGATATGGCCGGTAACTACGCCTACCCTTAGGGTGTCGCTCACCAAAAACATTAATGATTCCGATGCACCGTCGCGCTGCTGCAAATATTCGGTATGGCCCGGGAAATTAAAATCTTCGCTTTGTATGCTATCTTTATTGATGGGCGCAGTAACCAGTGCATCGATAGCGCCGCTCAGTAAGTCGGATGTTGCACGCTCAAGCGACATAAAGGAATACTTACCTACAGCGTTATTGGCAATGCCTGGTTCAATTTTAACATCTTCTTCCCAGCAATTAATCATACTTGGTTTCCGGTGGTCTTTACGGCCCAAAATATCCGCCGGACTGTTAATCACTAAAAAGTTAAGATCATCCACCTGTGTAGTGCGCCTGTAAAACGAAGCTACTTTGGTATGTCCGTAAACAATGGGGGTACAATAATCA
>JABDBM010000109.1 GCA_013288685.1 Bacteroidota bacterium
CGGAAGGACTTGATGTTATTTTTGGCGAGGCGGAATTTATTGGTGACAAAACCATCTCAGTAAAACTAAATGACGACGACAAAACGGAAGAGCTGAAAGCGCCGCTGATATTTATTAATACCGGCGCCAAAACTTTTATCCCGCAGATAGCAGGTTTGAATGATATTGATTACCTCACCTCAACTACTATTCTTGATCTGGATAAAGTTCCCGAACATTTACTGATCATCGGCGGTAATTATATCGGGCTGGAATTTGGGCAGATGTTTCGCCGCTTTGGCAGTAAGGTGACCATAATTGAAAGATCTGGCCGCATTGTATCACGCGAGGACGAAGATGTTTCGGAAGAGCTTACCAAGATTCTCCAGGCCGAACATGTTAATATCCTCACCAATGCCACTACCACCGCGTTTAAAAAAAAGAAAGGCGGCAAAATAACCGCAACGGTAAAGGTTGGTGATAAGGAAGAGAAAATAAAATGCAGCCATGTTTTATTGGCCGTTGGCCGCAAACCGCAGACCGAAGCGCTTTATCTGAATAAAACTGGCGTTGAAACCGACGATCATGGCGCCATAAAAGTAAACGATACGCTGGAAACCAACATTTCCGGTATTTATGCGTTGGGCGATGTAAAGGGTGGCCCCGCGTTTACACATATCTCGTACAACGATTATACCATCGTATATCGCAACCTGATTGAAGGCGATAAGCTAACCATCAAAAACCGGCCTGTTCCCTATTGTATGTTTACCGATCCGCAATTGGGTTGCATCGGCCTGAACGAAACCGAGGCAAAAAAGCAAAAAATAAAATATAAGGTAGCAAAGCTTCCCATGGCTTACGTAGCACGCGCCATAGAAACAGGAGACACCCGCGGCTTTATGAAAGCTTTAGTTGACCCGGATACTAAGCAGATACTGGGTGCAAGCATTATTGGTGTAGAAGGCGGCGAAACCATGACGATACTACAAATGGCCATGCTTGGCGGTATTACTTACGAGCAGATACGCTACTTTGTTTTTGCACACCCGCTGTATGCTGAATCATTAAATAATCTTTTTATGGCGCTTGAGGGGTAGTTCGGGAATTTAAACACAGAGAAACAAAGAAAGCACAAAGAGCACGGAGAAGATATCACGAGGTTAATTAGTAATTGATAGGACAATATTTGCTCACTTTTTAACAAAACTCCGTGTCCTCCGTGCTTTCTCTGTTTCTCGGCGTTAAAAAATAAATATAACCTCAACTATGATAAAAGTTGAACATCTAAGCAAAAGCTTTGGCAACGTAAAAGCTGTTGATGATATCTCTTTCGAAGTAAAGGAGCACGAAAACCTTATTTTGTTAGGTACCAGCGGCTGTGGCAAAACCACGACGCTTAAAATGATCAACCGGCTCATCGAACCATCGGGCGGGAATATTTTCATCAACGGTCAGAATATCCTGCAGCAGCAGCCCGAGATTCTACGCCGGGGTATAGGCTATGTTTTACAAAACAATGGCCTTTTTCCGCATTATACAGTAGCGCAAAATATTGCCATTGTACCGCAACTGCTCAAATGGGATAAAGCTCGCACCGAAAAACGCATAGCCGAATTATTGGAAAAATTACATCTCACAACGGATTATCTTACCGCGTACCCTGCCGAGTTAAGCGGCGGCCAGCAACAGCGTGTTGGCCTGGCCAGGGCACTGGTGGCCGATCCGGCGGTGTTGCTGATGGATGAGCCCTTTGGCGCACTGGATAATGTTACCCGCTCAAAAATTCACCAGGAGTTTAAAGCGCTTGATGAGCTGAAGCGAAAAACCATTATTATGGTAACCCACGATGTACAGGAAGCCTTTGAACTGGGCGACCATATCTGTCTGATGGATAAGGGCAAAATTGTGCAGGATGACAGTCCGGCAGGGTTGTTGTTTAATCCGGCTAACGATTTTGTACGCGGCTTTTTGCAGGAACAGCGCCTGCAACTGGAGTTTAAAACAGTTAGAATGCATGAACTTTGGCAGTGGCTGCCTGCGCTTGAAAAAGAAGTAAAACCGGATTCATTGCCTATTGAAACCGATTTATGGACAGGGTTGGAACAATTTAAATTTGCCGCCGCCGAAACCATTAATGTGCGTAATCAGCAAGATCATGAAGTTCGTTCAGCCAGCTTTGAACAGTTGATGTCGGCATTTTATCAATACAAACAACAACGTGGCGTATGAATGAGCAGCAACAAACCTTATGGGGCTTTATGGCAGAGCAAAAGGATAAATTGCTGGAACAAACCATTCAGCATATCGGGCTTACCTTTATTTCGTTGTTTATCGCGGTTGCCATCGGTTTGCCGTTGGGGATATTCATCGCGCGCAGGAAGCAGTTCTCCGGACCCGTGTTGGGAGTTGCCGGCGTTTTGCAAACGATACCGAGTATAGCACTTTTAGGCTTTATGATCCCGGTTTTAGGCATCGGCCCCAAGCCAGCCATTGCTGCGTTATTGTTGTACGCCTTACTACCGATTATTCGCAACACTTTTACCGGAATTGTCGGAGTGGACGCTGCCGTAAAAGAAGCCGCAACCGCAATGGGCATGAGCAAATGGCAGGTATTGTTTAAAGTGGAGCTCCCGCTTGCGATGCCCGTTATTTTTGCAGGCGTCCGCACGGCCACGGTAATAACCGTTGGTGTGGCTACGCTGGCATCGTACATTGCCGCCGGTGGATTGGGCGAATTTATTTTTGGCGGCATATCGCTTAACAATACAAATATGATACTGGCCGGGGCAATACCAGCTGCATTATTAGCTATTGTTTTTGACTTTTTGCTGTCGCGATTGCAGAAACTCAATATCAAAAAATTAAAAATTGCAACTGCATCCTTGCCCCTGCTACTTATATTGCTTTCCTCTTTCTACTTTCTTCCATCGGCTTATGCCACCAAATTAAAAGCCGGTTTTACCCCGGAATTTATGGGCCGGCACGATGGTAACCTAGGCCTGCAAAGTAAATACGGCTTAAAAATCAGCACCGTAGTAATAAGCGATGCAGTAATGTATAAGGCAGCTTACGAAAAACAATTGGACGTAATCAGCGGGTATTCAACCGATGGCAGATTAAAAGCCTATAATCTGGTGGTGTTGGATGATGATAAAAAGATATTCCCACCCTATTATGCGGCACCTATAGTTAGAGAAAGTTCGCTAAAAAAATTTGCATTATTAGAAAAAATACTAAATTTGTTAGCCGATAAAATAAATGACAGCGTGATGACTGCCTTAAACTATAAGACTGACTACCTTCACCAAAGCCCGGAGAAAGTAGCAAAGGATTTTTTGGTTGATAAAGGATTGTGGAAGCCTGCGCGTAACGGCAACAACGGACTAGTACGGATAGGTTCGAAAATTTTTGGCGAACAATACATATTAGCGAACATGTACAGTATGCTGATAAAAGGCAACAGCGATTATGGTGTGGCAACAAAAACAGGCCTCGGCGGCACCAAAATTTGTTTTGATGCTTTAACCAATGATGCGATAGATTTTTACCCGGAATATACCGGAACGGGTTTGTTGGCGATACTACAGCCATCGCTAAAAACGGTGGATTCGCTAACCAGCAGCAAGGAAGCCACTTACAATTATGTAAAAAAAGGCTTCCACGAAAAATATAACATCGCATGGCTAAAACCAATTGGGTTTAATAATGCGTATGCTTTGATGATAAGAGAAAAGCAGGCAAAAGATTTGAAAATTAAAACAATATCGGACCTCAAACGATATTTGGAAAGTAAATAATACTATGGACATAGCTGATTGTTATAGAAAAGTCCGTAAGCGAACGGAGGATATCTGTAGTCCGCTGCAAACAGAGGACTATGTGGTGCAGCCTGTTGTTGACGTTAGTCCACCAAAATGGCACATTGGCCATACCACCTGGTTTTTTGAAACTTTTATCCTGAAGCCTTATTTTATGGGCTATCAGGAATATGATCCTGATTACAATTACGTATTTAACAGCTATTACGAAACCGTTGGCAACCGCGTTATCCGTACAGATCGCGGTAATTTAAGCCGCCCCACCGTTATCGAAATCTACCGCTACCGCGAATATGTAGATAACGCGATGAAAAAGTTTTTGTGTGAAGAGCCTTCTGCAGATGTGCGCGAATTGATGATACTGGGATTAAACCATGAAGAGCAGCATCAGGAGCTTTTATATACGGATATTAAATACAGTTTGGGCCACAACCCGCTGTTCCCGGCCTATTCAAAAGCCTACGTTTCGCCAAAGGCTGAAATGGCAGCGAGTGATGAGTTCATTTCGTTAACTGAAGGTATTTACGAAATAGGCTTTAAAGGCGAAGGCTTTTGCTTTGACAACGAACTAAACCCGCACAAGGTTTATTTAAATGCTTTTGAAATAAGCCCCAACCTGGTAACTAATGCCGAGTACCTGGAGTTTATGAACAGCGGCGGCTATCATGATTTTCGCCACTGGCATGCCGAAGGCTGGGACTGGGTTAAAACGCATAAAGTTGAAGCGCCGCTGTATTGGCATTTAATTGATGAAGAGTGGCAACACTATACTTTCCACGGGTTGGAACCATTGAATTTACATGAACCGGTTTGCCATATCAGTTATTTTGAGGCTTATGCTTATGCCGCCTGGAGAGGGCTGCGCCTGCCCACCGAATTTGAATGGGAAGCGGCAGCAAGCCAGTTTAGCTGGGGTAAAAGCTGGGAATGGACCGAAAGTTCGTATCTGCCTTATCCTGGATTTACAAAAGCACCCGGCGCTATTGGCGAATACAACGGCAAGTTTATGGTGAACCAAAAGGTATTGCGGGGTGCATCCGAAGTGACATCGCCGGGGCATAGCCGCCTTACTTACCGTAACTTTTTTCAAACACATTTACGCTGGCAGTTTACAGGGATAAGGCTGGCGCGATGAGATTGTTCATAGTTGATGGTTCATAGTTCATAGCCGGAAGCTTGGGGTGAAATCGGCGGGCAGGGGTTGTGTGAGGAATTCCCTTCTTTAGCGGGCTGGGGCATGTTCGCGAATTAACAGGCTCAATGTTTATAAGACAACTAATAAAAAAATAAGTACTTTGTCATCCGGTGCGGAGCGAAGTACGACAAAAGAAAACTACCAATACTAATCTGCTACCAATGAAAAACTTTGACACCACCACACAAACTGTCCCGATGGAAGTCGTGACGACATCAAAGGCCAACCAGTTTTATGATGATGTGATAGCGGGTTTAAAATCGGACCCCAAACAACTGAATTCAAAATATTTTTATGATGCCAATGGCGATAAGCTTTTCCAGGATTTAATGAACTGCGACGAATATTATCCAACCAATTGCGAACTGGAAATATTCTCGGAAAAAACAGCAGATATCTGTAACGCCATTATTGGCGAGGGCGATGCATTCGATCTGATAGAACTAGGGGCTGGCGATGCTACCAAATCAGCCTATCTGTTGCAGTATTTACTGGATAACCAGGCAGATTTTACTTATTTGCCTATAGATATATCGGATAATGTTATATCCTACCTCAATATTACCCTGCCTGTGACCTTGCCTGGCCTGCAAATAACAGGCCTTAATGGCGAGTATTTTGATATGCTGGAAAAAGCCGCCTCAATATCTAATAATCGTAAGGTGGTCTTGTTTTTAGGATCGAACATTGGCAACATGCCAGCAGATGTAGCAGCAGATTTTTGCAGGGAATTACGCAACCATCTGTCGTCAGGGGATATGATGCTGATAGGTTTTGATTTAAAAAAGAATCCCAAAACTGTACTGGCTGCGTATAACGATAAGGGTGGAATAACCAAACGGTTTAACCTGAATTTACTGGAACGAATCAATCGGGAATTAAATGCTGATTTTAATATCAGCCAGTTTGACCATTATCCTATTTACGACCCCGAAACCGGCGCCTGCAAAAGCTACCTGGTAAGCCTTGCCGATCAGCAAGTAAAAATAGGTGGTGAAACCATTCATTTTGCAAAAGATGAATATATCTATATGGAGATATCACAAAAATTCACCGTTGCGCAAACTGATGAAATGGCAGTATCAGCGGGCTTTAAACCGGTTAACCAATTTTTTGACGGCAAGAAATGGTTTACCGATGTGATTTGGGTGGCGGAATGACATTTTACACAAAGTGCCTGTGGGGACACAGGCACCAGTTATTATTTAAGCAACAATAACCCGATGTCATGTTGCGTGTCAGTTTAGAAAATGATAACTTACTGTATTGAAACAGTATTTAAAAGTGGGGACATTTCGCCCTCAAATTTTGTTTTTAAAAGTATCGTCAATATTTCCAAGGGTAGCTCACTTAACCTTAAAGGGTTAACCGGGCTGGCTACCAAATGATAATCAAAATCCAAAAAACGGCATGGCCTCGTTTTATCATAAGCAAAAAGCCCCTTATAGGCCATAACCACAAAACCAAGAAGGTACATGTCAGTAACGCGGCCTACTATTTTCTTCAACTCGGGGTTAATAATGATGTCGCATCTTTCAGGCAAATCCTCAAACCACGAAAATACAAGCTCAAGGTCTTCTCGCGATTTAGCGACAGAAGCGGACAATTTCCCGCTGCCGGAGGCCGCAAAGGCGATTTCGCTGTTATTTGTGAAAAACCAGTCGATGTCTAAAGTTGCTTGTTCTATTTCGGAATACATGTCAATCTTTTAATTTCACATCCCTCACTTCCACTTCACCCGTAACTTTATGTTTCAGTATCAGCTTATGTTCGCCTGACGGTAGAATTTCCTTTTTTATCAGGTAGTAGTTTTCATCGTACGATGTGGTATTTGGGCCATAGTTTTCGGTCGTATCGCCGCGCCAGCCTTCAATTTGCACCGGCTCCCAACGACCCGATTTGGCCGATGAATAACAGGCATCTAATATGGCATTCACTACGTAACCGTCGTAAAAAGTTTCCAGCGGTTCGGTTTTGTTTTCAATAGCGTTAAACATATCGGTAAACATATTGGTGTAGCCCAGTTCGTGCACCTCATCGCCAACAGGGAAAAGCCAGCCGCTGCTGCTTTCGGCTTTTTCGGCTACATAACTGCCCTGCCCAGTGCTAAACATTTCGAAGCCTGTACGTAAAAAGTTGTTGAGCCAAATAGTGCCTTCGGTGCCCATTACCTCATCGCGCAAATCCATACCACCGCGGAAACACCAGCTTACTTCAAACTGACCCATGGCCCCGTTCGCATATTTTATCAGACCGATGGCACTATCTTCCGCTTTTATGGGGTGTACTTGCGTTGCCATCCAGCACATCACTTCAACCGGGCGAATTTCCTTGCCGATATAACCGCGTGCTATCTCCACGCAATGGCAGCCCAAATCAACCATAGCGCCGCCTCCCGATTGCTCGTGATCCCAAAACCAGTCGCTATGCGGGCCGGGGTGCGCCTCGCGCGATTTTGCCCACAATACCTTGCCAATACTACCATCCTTAACCGCTTTTACAGATTTCAGGAACTTTGGCGTGTAGCACAAATCTTCCAGGTAGCCGCCCATTATGCCTGCTTCGGTAACCATATCCAGCATCCGTTTGGCTTCAGCGGCGTTACGGCCGAGCGGCTTGGTACATAAAACATGTTTTTTTGCCCGGGCGCAAGCCGCTACTGCAGCTTCATGCAGGTTGTTGGGCAACGAAATTACTACCACATCTACATCCGGGCGACTGCATACCTCGTCCATATCGTCGCTGTAAAACGACAGTTTGTAATCGTCGGCAAACTTTTTTGCCTTATCAATATTGCGCGAATAAACGCTGATCAGTTTGTCTTTGGCGCGTTGCGCCTGTAACGAATCAGCATAAAAACGGGCGATGAAGCCCGAACCTAACATGGCGATGTTCATATTTTCTTGTTGTTGAAATAGTTGTAAATGTTTAAACGTTAAGCAGCCCTCAATATATTGCCTTTTCGATTCGGCGGCTTTCACCGCTTATTTTTATCACCAAATGATCCTTTGCATTGTTCTCTAATATATTTTCACCATAATGAAATTGCCTATGGTGGTTCGCGCAAACTGTTATTAGATTTGAAATCCCCAATGACCCTTGTGCCAAATTTGAGACGGGATTTATGTGATGGGTTTCAATATAGTATTCGCCGTCGCTCTTTTTGAACGAATATGGATTTTGCCCAAATGCTTCACAAACTTGGCATTTATAGCTATTTATTTTCTTGATTTCTGAAGCTACCTTTCCTCTTTCGATGCGTTTGCTAATAATTTCTTTAATTTCAGGAACAGCGTTCTGATATTTGAGTTCGAGGTCAGTTATCGCTTGATCTGTATTAGCGTTTTCGTTTTCGACGTTCACTAATACCTGATTACGTATCCCAATAGTATTTATTATTTCATTAAATGCATTCTTCGTCAATGGCCAAGTTGCACTCTGAAAACCATGTATAAACAGCGTATCTTGATTTATTGTCGGATTAGTTTCCATAGTCCGTATTAGCAACGGATTATTGATTAAGTTTTTTAGATAGCGAATTTTTACTCGGAATCGCTCTTTTTTATTAAGCGTTTTATCGACGTAAAATTCATCATCTTCGTCTATCGACCATATCGGAAAATCCAATATTTCAACAATTGCATAAACTCCGGGATGAAGCTTATCTCTGCCCTGTAGTTTGTGCTTTGACCGTCGATCCGTACCTACGCGAATTACTCCTAACTGTCCCGGCCAGATTTTATCCCTATGGTTTTTATTGATCGTATACTTGCCGTACTCTGGATTTGTTTTCAAAAACAGATCAACCTCCCATATAGATGGGCTGCAAGAAAAAAACCAATATCCAGTAATATCTGCCATAACTATTATTAAAAACTCGACTTAAGACTAGGGACTTAAGACTTAACTACCCTCCCACCCCGTTTCCTTCAGCGCCGGGTCGTTTTCTTTTTTCAAAAAATCAGCGTTCGATAATGATTCCGCATCCCAGTCTAATATCGCATTATCAGGCACTATATCGACAGGCACTTTGTACGATGTTGAAGTTTCGCTATAAGCGAGGTTACTTTGCAAATTATAACAAGATATAATCGACCATCTCGGCCTGTCGGACAAGTTGGCCTCCGAACGGTGCAGCAAATTACTGTGAAATATCAGCGCATCGCCGGGCTCCAGCTCAACATATACCAGGTCCATGGTTTTAAGGGCGTTGTTTACCATCGTCATATCGGCGCCTACCTGTTCGCCGGCAAAACCGTGGTTTACGCGGCCCAGTTTGTGCGATCCTTTTATTACCTGTAAACAACCGTTTTGCTGGTTTGCTTCAGTTAAGGCCACCATAATGCTGATCAGCTCGTCCGGGAACATAAACTGGTTTTTATACCAATAGCCGTAATCCTGGTGCCATTCCCAGGCGCCGCCTACTTTTGGCTCCTTTTGCATCAGTTTTGAGTGAAAATGGCATACCGGCGCATCGCCATCCAGCAACTGCTTTACCGGCCCCACCATTTTTTCGCTGCGCGTTAAATAGCCAAACACATCGTTACCGGGCGTAAACCAAAGGGAAAGTCGCGTTTTTTTTCCGGTTTGGTCGTTTAAATCCAGCGCGTTATTACGCATCGCGTTATCATCTAATGCGGTCTGGTACAGCTTGTTTATTTCGGCCGCGCTGCAAAAGTTTTTAATAATTAGGTATCCCTGCTGGTTGTAAAGTGCAACCTGGGCAGGCGTTAATTTTTCGGTTGGCATGTTTACCTTTGCGGTTGGTTTTATATTGGAAAAAAATCGATACAAAATAGGTTTATTTGACATAAGTTTACCAACCTTTTTGCAATTTTACATTTATGGCTATAGCATACAGACAGCAGGTTGATGACGAAACGGAATTTGCTATTTGGAAAATTGAAGAAGAAGCTGAAGAATTATACAATCAGCTTCAATTAGACGAGGGCGAAAAAGCCTACTATCAGCAATTAAGCGTGGGCAAGCGTAGCTTACACTGGTTAGGTACGCGGGTTTTGTTACGTAAAATGCTGCGCACCGATGAATATATCGACTGCAAAGTTGATGCCCATGGTAAACCCTATTTAGTAAACCGGCCCTACCATATTTCGTTAAGCCACTCTTTTGATTATGCTGCGGTAATGATTAGCAAACGGCCGGTTGGTATTGATATTGAGCAGGTGAAAGACAAGGTGGAGCGTATTGCCCACAAGTTTATGCGCAAGGCCGAGATGGATTTTATTAATCCAAATGATAAAATAAACCAACTTTACGTTTGCTGGTGCGCCAAAGAGGCTGTTTACAAATGCCATGGCCAAAAAGAGGTTTCGTTTTTAGATAACATTTTATTAGAGCCTTTTAATTTTGAAGGACACGGCTATGTTGATGCACACCTTATTAAAGGTGATATAAACCTTGATTACGAAGTGGGTTACCTGCAATACCAGGACTATATGGTGGGATATGTTAAGGGGTAAACTTAATATCGTAATAAACCGTGCGCTTTTTTAAACACGGAGAAACAGAGAAAGCGCAAAGTACACAGAGATAAAATAGGAAATAAAAATGAAGATGTTAATATAATCGAACTATACATTTAAAAACTCCGTGGTCTCAGTGCCTCCTCTGTTTCTCTGTGTTAAAATAATCGAACTGTTTTTTATAAAGAAGGGATGAAGAACAAGAAAGTAAGTTATATAGATTGGGGTTTAATTGATTACAAGGAAGCCTGGGATAAACAGGAAGCCCTGTTTGCCGATACGGTAAAACTAAAAATAGATATCCGCAACCGGCAAAGCGCCATGGACGGCAACGAAAGCGATGAATATATCCCGACACCGAATTACCTTGTTTTTTGCGAACATCCGCATGTATACACCCTGGGAAAAAGCGGTAAGCCCGAACATTTACTACTGGATGAAAAAGGCCTGAAAGAAAAAAATGCAAAGTACTACCCCATCAACCGCGGCGGTGATATTACCTATCATGGGCCCGGCCAGATTGTAAGTTACCCAATATTGGATCTCGATAATTTTTTTACCGACATACACCTTTACCTCCGCACGCTGGAGGAGGCAGTAATACTTACCCTGGCCGACTTTGGCTTAACTGCAGGTCGTTACCCCGGCTTTACCGGCGTTTGGTTTGATGCCGATAACGAATGTGCACGTAAAATTTGCGCCCTGGGTGTTCGTTGCAGCCGCTGGGTTACCATGCATGGGCTGGCATTCAATGTTAATCCTGATCTCGGGTATTTTAAAAACATTGTGCCTTGCGGCATCGACGATAAAGACGTAACCAGTATGCAGCGCGAGCTTGGGCATCATGTAGATATAAATGAAGTTAAAAAAATCCTTTTACACCATATTTCCGTATTGTTTAATATGGAGGTGTAAATGAGAATAGTACAAATTTTATTAGTAACCATAACCGCATTAGCGGGATGTAAAAAAAGCGACAGTAATTTGCCTGCTTTTAAACCCGATACTGTAAAAACAACAATGAAAACCGGTCCTTTTACTTATTTAGCTTTAGGCGATTCATACACCATTGGTCAATCGGTTCCGCCAACTGATTCGTTTCCTTACCAGCTAACCGGTTTACTAAATGCCGATGGATTTGGCGCACAATTACCCACTATAATAGCCACTACCGGGTGGACAACTGATAATCTGATCAGTGCCATCGCAAACAGCAATATTCAAAATAATACCTACGATTTTGTTACTTTACTGATAGGTGTTAACGACCAATATCAGCAATTAAGCATAGATAATTACCAAATAAAATTTGCCCAGGTATTAAATACCGCCATCAATTTTGCCAAAGGCGACCCGAGCCGTGTATTTGTTTTATCCATACCCGACTGGGGCGTAACACCATTTGGCAAGGGGCAGGAAAGCGTAGTTGGCCCGCAGATAGATGCATTTAATGCCGTTAATAAAGCAATAAGCGACAAGGCCGGGGTAAATTATTTGAATATTACGGAAATATCAAGGCTGGCGGCAACACAGCCTGCGCTGGTTGCAGACGATGGCTTGCACCCTTCTGCGAAAATGTATAACTTATGGATGCTGCAGTTGGAGCCACTGGTGGCTGCGCGGTTGAAAAAATAGATTTGGATTTTACGGACAATTGTCGTAAATTTATTGACAATTAGCGTAAATGGATATGAAGGAGCCAAAAAAATATAATTTTGTTGATGACGATGATATAACCCTGGCTAATATGGTTAGGGAAGGTGTCTCTGTTTACCATTTTACCAAACTGTCTGATTATATTGGTTTAAATATGCAGGAGTGGGCTGATTATCTTCATCTTTCGGAACGAACCATCCAGCGGTACAAAAAAGAGGGAAAAGCATTTGATCCTATTTACTCCGAAAAAATAATTATAATTGAGCTGTTATATAAAAAAGGTATCGATGTTTTCGGTATCGAGGATAATTTTTATACCTGGATGGACACAAAAAGCATTGCCCTTGGTGGTGTAAAGCCGAAGGACCTGCTGGATACCTCGTTTGGCATCTCGATGGTTTATGACGAGTTGGGCCGTATTGAACATGGTATTTTTGCATGATTGTTTACCGGCTTGCCAAACAGCAATACGTTAATGATCTATCGGGCCGCGGCGCTGAAATTACCGGTGGCCGCTGGAATGGTAAAGGAGTGGCGGCTTTGTATACCGCTGGTTCAAGAGCTTTAGCAGTATTGGAAGTCGCGGTACACGTTCCTTATGGTATTATGCCCATTAATTACCGGATGATAGGTATTGACGTTCCGGAAGGTGATATTTTCAAATTAGATGTTGTTGATTTGCCAAAAAACTGGAACCGAAACCCTCCTCCCGGTGCTACACAATTTTTAGGCGATGATTTCTTGAACGAAAACAAGCATCTCATTTTACAGGTCCCGTCGGCGGCCGTCGCGGGCGATTGGAACTATATCATTAATCCCAGGCACGTTGGTTTTAGCAACCTAAAGATAGCCTTTACGGAGCCTTTTGAGTTTGATTCGAGGCTGTTTAAGCTGTAAAATCAGGAAGTTTTTACGCTTTTAGTGTCGAACAAAAACCTATCCGCGTTCCACCTATCCCATTCGCCCGGCATCAATAGAATACCAACCAGCAAAATAGCCCGCGGTATAACGTGCTGCAAATCCCAAATGGGCTCTAAAAGGCCATGCCCAAACGAAACGATCAATAAATCAAGCGCGAGAAAATACAATGCATACCTGCGAAAAAGCCCGATAATGAGCAAGAAGCCGCAAATAAGTTCAACGTACGAGGTATAATAGGCGGTACCCCATATCAGCCATTTGGGCAAAAATGTTTTTTCGAAATCCTTAAAAAACGTCCCGTATAATTTAATTACCGTGAAGGTGAATATTTTTCCATATCCCTGCATCACAAAGATAAGGCCTAATAATACCCTCGCAAATAATACGGCTGCTGCCCTTGATGTTTTGTCGTTCATAAAAACTGTAACAATTACATGCTAATGTACTGAACCGGGCTGGTTTAATTGGTTTAATATTATATTTTTGGTAAGTAACGGGCAGGTGCCCGTAAAATTTATAAACTCACACTAAAGCTGTCAATTTATGTGTAAATTAAAAATGCCGCCGCTTATAGCGCTGCTGCTGGTGCTTGTTGCTACCCGCAGTTTTTCTCAAAAGTATCAAAATTTCAAAGTGTCGGTGTACTGCCGCGAGTACGAGGTTGCCAAAATGGGCGATACCGACAATTACCTGAAACCTGCCTGGAATGAAATTACCCGGCAACTAAAGGTTGACAAAGTATACCTGGAAACTCACCGGGATACTCACATCATTGATCAAAAAACGCTGGACATTGCCAAAAAATTCTTCCGCGACAGGGGCATTCAACTTGCCGGTGGTATTGCCTTTACCATCAGCGAACCCAATCGCTTTCAAACCTACTGCTACAGCGATCCGGAAGACCGGAAAAAGGTGAAAGAGATTGCCGAATTCACAGCCAAAAACTTTGATGAGGTGATTTTGGATGATTTCTTTTTCACCGACTGTAAAACCGACCAAAGTATAAAAGACAAAGGCAACAAAAGCTGGACGGAATTCCGGCTGAAACTGATGGCCGATGCCGGGCGTGAATTAGTGGTGGGTCCGGCAAAAAAGGTAAACCCCAGGGTAAAAATGGTAATTAAATACCCCAACTGGTATGAGCATTTCCAGGGCCTGGGTTTTAACCTGGAGGAAGAACCCAAATACTTTGATGGGATTTATACCGGTACCGAAACCAGGGACGCCGTAGGAAGTGATCAGCATCTGCAACAGTACCTCGGCTATAATGTGCTGAGGTACTATGAAAATATTAAGCCGGGCGGCAACGGGGGCGGCTGGGTTGACCCCGGCGGCATGGGCAATTACGACCGCTATGCCGAGCAATTATGGATAACCGCTTTTGCCAAGGCACGCGAAATTACGTTGTTTGATTTTAGCCAGTTGCGCCGCAAAACCATACCAAGTGATCGTGCCCCATGGCAGGGACAGAAAACGAGTTTTGATTATGATGACATGATGCAGCCTGTTAATTACAACGGCGGTACCCCATCTGCACCAACCACTATTGCCCGGGCGGCAGGTTATGCATTTGAAACTGCCGACAAAGCAATGAGCAAGGTGGGTAATCCTATCGGGATAAAAAGTTACCGGCCGTATCATTCCATCGGCGAGGATTATTTACAAAACTATTTGGGGCAGGCCGGCATCCCGATGAATATGACGCCTGAATTCCCGGAAGCTGATTCGGTAATTCTGCTAACCGAAGAAGCCAAATTTGATCCGCACATCGTGGACAAAAGTCCGTGGTGATAACGTCCGGCTTATTGGATGCGCTACAGGACAAAGGTATACAGGACATAGCTGAAATCAGGTACACCAACCGTAAAGCGCTGGTAAAAGGTTTTAAAAGCGGATGGGCCAAACCGGTAAGCATCGAAAAGCCTATTCTCATCCCGCAAATTGCCTATTTAACCAACGATTCCTGGGAGCTGGCTTCCGCGCTCGACGGGCCAAACGGCTGGCCGATGCTGCACCAGGCCGATTATTCAAAAGGCAAGCTGGATGTGCTGGTGATCCCTGATAATTTTGCTGATATGTATCAGTTGCCACCGCTTATTTTAAACAAAATGAGGGCGGTGCTTGGTGCGAAAATGAATGTAACACTTGAAGGTCCCGGCAATATTGCCATTTATGTGTACGATAATAATACCTGTATTGTAGAGTCCTTTTTGGATAAAGATGCCGAGATCAGCCTGGTAACAGCCAAAGCATTTAAAACCCTTACCGATTTAACATCCAACGAGAAAATACCCGGCACCCAAAGGCGGGCGCCATACAGCTGGACGGAACCCGGAGGAAAGGAAAAGAATGCATTCGCTTTAACGCTGAAACCACATTCGTTTAGGGTGTTTAAGTTTGAATAGAGTACATAGTCGCATTTATATCAAATAGCTATTTGTGTCATCCTGATCCGCCAATGGGCGGATCGGGATGACAAATAGAAAAAGGAATATTAACCTTACTTTTAGGCATGATTTATTGGTTACTAATAGCCCTCTTTATCGGCCTTATCATTATTACCGCCGATTTTTTTAAAAAACGATCAGCAACCCGGAAACTCCTGGCCGCAATAAAGGAAAACTGGGGGCAGCCAAAAGACACCACCCGTAATTTTGAATTGATAGCAACCTATTTAACTACGACAGGCGGGGAATACGCCGCGACGGCTGCGGATTTAGATTTGGATGATGTATTCTGCTATATAGACCGCACCTGTTCAAAACCCGGGCAACAATACCTATTCAAAAAACTGCATTCGCCCGAAATATCTGACGAATATTTTACCGCGCTGGAAGAAAGAATTGAAAAATTTGATAACAATGCCGATTTGCGGGTGCATACCGAATTGAAACTATCGGTATTAAGCGGCAGGGATGCCTGGTACTTGCCGGAGTTATTTAGCAAAAAACAGAAAACCATATTTGCG
>JABDBM010000110.1 GCA_013288685.1 Bacteroidota bacterium
CAAGTATGGCAATAAGTAATTTGTCGCTGGTTTTTAATGGCGATTTGAGAATACCTATCAGCACAATACCGATGATTGCCAGAATAATTCCGATGGATATGAGGAAATGCATATTAACGCGCCGGTAAAGTGTATGCGCCACATGGGTTTACGGATGTGAATATAGGAAAATCCATAAAATTAACTGCTACTCCGACGCTCCGGTAAAGTTTATTTCGGGACGCCAGGGCAAACGCATCTTAAGTATTCAGACGGCAATTAGGTTAGGATAGTCCGCTAACACGTGGCTCCGCTGGAGCCTACGATGTGTGTTGTGGTGGAGGAAATGTTTCAAACTATTTAGCTGCATTTGCCCTGTTCGGGGCGCAAGCAATTGTAACAATGGCCAAGCGATTTACTCTAATCGGCAGTTTACAAACCAACACTTTAGGCAATGATTAGGAAATATTCAGTTTTAACAGGAGTTATAATTTCGGTAGTTTTAATAATGATAGCCATTTCAATTTACCCGGGCGGCACCATGTTCGATGAATATTCGATTGGCTTTAGCTGGACAAAAAACTTCATGAGCAACCTGTTTGGAACAAAAGCGCTAAATGGCGCTGAAAATCCTTCGAGGATTTGGGCATACGCAGGAATGATTATCCTACCGTTTACTTATGCCATCTTTTTCATTAATATGGCAAAAAAAATACCTGAAAAAAATGCTGCCAATATCCTAAAATACGGCGGCATAGCTAATATTGTTTTTACATTCTTAACCGTAACATCTTTGCACGATATCATGTTAATCCTGTCAACTACCGTGTTTTGGACATGCTTAGTCATTATCACGGTTTTTGTACTAAAGACCAAACTTCATTTATTTAAATTCTTTTGTATAATTACGCTGTTGGTTTTTTATTACAGTGTTTACTTATGGGGCACAAGTGATTGGAATTTACTGCCAATAATGCAAAAGGTAAATTTTATCAGTTCAACCTTATTAATTTTAGGGCTCGAGTATTTTACCCAAAAGGAGGATTTTGCTCATATTAAACCGAAGACACATAAAAGAGTCGCCGGTTCCTTTGGTTGAACTAAAGGAACCGGCGGGATGTAATCCAGCAGCCGACAGATCGCGCAGGTAGTGTTGCTTCTTGCAAATTTAAAGCAGTACTTTTAAAAATTTAAAGGTCCCTTTTAAAAATGCAAACTTTGCTAATTGCATTTTGCGCCAATTCCAAATATGCATTAATATTCCGATTCTAAAAGAGTCCTTTGGATAACCTGCTACTCACTTCTCAAACTCTTCACCGGATTTGCCATTGCTGCTTTCACCGCCTGGAAACTTATAGTTGCCAATGCAATGGCTATTGAAGCAAGCCCGCCTGCGGCAAATAGCCACCAGCTGATGTTGATGCGGTAAACATAAGCCTGCAGCCATTGGTGCATGTAATACCATGCAATGGGTGCAGCAATAGCAAAGGCAATTGCAATGAGTATGATAAATTCTTTTGAAAACAAGTAAACGATATTGTCTGCAGTAGCACCCAAAACTTTACGAATACCAACTTCTTTTATCCGTTGCACGGCCATAAATGAGGCTAAACCGTACAAGCCCAAACAGCTCAGGAATATTGCGATAGCTGCAAAAATTTTATATAGAGCCGCTAACTGATTTTCCTGTTTGTAAAAACTTCCAATCTTTTCGTCCAAAAACTTGTATTCAAACAAAAAATCGGGGAGCGTTTGCTCAAATATCTTTTTAACAGATTGAATGGAAGGAGAAATATTGGTGGTTGACAGTTTTATGCCCACCTGGTTGTACATCGCTACATCGGTGGTGATAAGCAATGGCGCCAGGTCATTACGGAACGATCGGTCATTAAAATCTTTCAGCACGCCAACAACCGAACATTTTATTTGATCATTCCACATACTTATTTCTTTGTTCAGTATATCTTCCGGCTTTTTAATGCCTAAACTCTTCAGCAGCGATTCATTCACCAAAAATTCCCTGGTCATGTTGGAAGCTTGCAAATTTCTTCCGGCTATCAGCGTTAATTTATAGGCCGGCACATAATCGTTGTCGGCAAGTTTGGTAATAGCCTTAAAGTCCGTTTCTTTTGCTGCATGGTTATACCGGAATGTGGCCCACATATCACTGCCATTTTCAACCGGGGTGTTGGAACTGAAGCTTACTGCCTGCACGCCGTTTATTGATAATAGCTGGTTCTTTAAATAACCCATCCTGGCGATGCGAAGACTATCTACCCGGTAAGGAACGTTGATGATGGCATCCTTATCGAAGCCTAAGGGCTGATCCATAAAATAATCCATTTGCTTTACAATAATCAGGGTGCCGATAATCAGCGCCTGGGCAATGATGAATTGAAAGACTACCAATCCTCTTCTTAGTGAAACTCCTTTTACAGTATTTGATGTGAGTTTGTTTTTTAAAGCATTAACAGGATTGAAACGTGATAAAACCATAGCAGGATAAAAACCGGCGAGTGCGGTTACAACAATTGTTACCGCTAAAAGAAACAAAATAATTGAAGGATTGCTGATGATGTTGAATGAAAGCGAAAGTTCTAAAAGTTGGTTTACATAAGGTAATGCAAGTATAGTAACAACCACTGCAAGTATTACCGCACTTGTAACGATCAAAAATGTTTCAACGATGAATTGGATTTGCAATTGCGATTTATTACTCCCCAAAACTTTCCTGACACCGACCTCCTTTGCACGGTTAACGGCTTGTGCCGTGGCCAGGTTGATAAAGTTTACGCAGGCAATTAACAGGATGAATGCCGCAATAAGCCACAACACATTGAGCAATTGATGACCGATGGTTTTGTTGCTGTAATTACCAACCTGGGTGTCATAATGCACCGCGCTTAATGGCTGTATCAGATGATTATCCTTATTGACCGGAGATTGCACCTTTTGGGAGTACGCTCTTAGTTGCTGATTAAAATTGCCAACCGGGGTATTGGGAGGGAGTAAAATATAGCAGCCAAAATCTGATGTCGTCCTATCCTCCCAATTGGTTGATTTTTCAATGATACTCCCGGTAAAACCCGTTCCGTAAGCCACCACTAATTTTAGCTGAAAGTCGGTATTTGCAGGTATGGTGGCCAAAATGCCCGAAACTTTTAATACCTCGGTGCCGTGCTCGAATATATAACCCCCGGCCTGTAGTTTAATGGTTTTGCCAATTGCTGTTTTCCAGTCGCCGAAGTATTTTTCTGCAATCTCTTTGGTAAGTAATACATTGTTCGGGTCCTTTAATGAGGCGTAGGAACCTGCAAGCAGGGGGAAATCAAATATTTTAAAAAACGAAGGTGCTGTGAAAAATACCCCCCTTTGCTCTTTAAATGTTTTTACCGTGGTTCCATTGTCGTCAGGTATCAGCAACTGGTCATCCTGGCTGGCAAAAATCGGGGCTATTTGTTCTATTTGCGGAAAAGCCGTTTTTAATCCTCGGGGCAGCGGCAACGGCACTTCTTTCCCGTAAGAAACAATGCCTGATTCTGCATGATGGTATTCGGTTAATACGCGGTAGATGCGGTCTTTCTTCGCGTGAAAACCATCGACGCTGGTTTGGTATTGTATAATGATAAAGATCGTCATACAAACAGCAATTCCAACGGCCAAACCGGTAATATTAATAGCGGCATAGCTTTTATTACGTACCAGGTTGCGCCGTGCTATTTTGAAATAATTTTTAAACATATAACTGCGGTTTAATTTTACAGGAGCCCAGCTTGGCGGGCTTCCTGAACGCAATATTACCGACGGCAAGTGTGTTGGGATGGCCAACTTATCATTTGGCAACTCTTTTTTCAGGCTGTTCTTGTATTCCACCGGGGTTTTGCCGGTCATCTCTTTAAAAACGCGGTTGAAGGTTCGTTGGGAATTAAACCCCGACTCGTAGGCGATACCCAGCAGGGTGAGCCGGTCGTGGGCCGGGTCCCGCATCTTCCGCGCCGTTTCACGAACGCGGAATTCGTTAATAAAGTCGTTGAAGTTCTTTTCCATCCCCACATTAATAATCCGCGATAAATCGTGCGGGTGGACATTCAGCTTTACTGCCAGTGTGGTTAAGGTCAGTTCGGCATCCGCGTAAAGCCGGTTTGCGGCTACGGCTTCCTTTAGCCTGCGGCTTTTTTCCTTTGCATCATATCTGTCGGTTATCGGCGTGGCCAGTTGTGTGCTGCTATCCAATTTTAGCATCACTTCGGCAGCCATGCCAATCAACACAAAGGCAAGGGCAAAACTCCAGGCATCATTAAACAGCCAAAACACGCAAAGCAAGGCGAGCAGGTGCAGGGCCCTATCCAACCGGCGGAAAGCAAAGCGCGGCCTATCCATTAGCACCGGCTGCAAGCGGTTATAAAATTGCTGTATCAACCGGTGCGACAGGTATAAATAAATGACAACCGAAATTATCACCAGCCAGCCCGGCATCCAATACGCAACCAGCAAAGGACAAAAATGCAGCACATCCTTTCGGCCAAAATGCAGGTTTGGCGCCGTCATCCGCCGCACATAAAAATACAACAGGGGGCCCAGCGCCGGTAAAAAAATCGGCGAAAGCCCGCCAGTCTTCAGTACAATTACAGCTAAAGCGGCACTTAAAAACAGGTTGGCTGTTTGGCTTTCCCTTTTTGCGCATGCTAAAAGCAGCGCAAATGTAAACCCCGAAAACAGGGTTGCCATGGCGGACAGATGGTACAGGTTAATATGGAATATATCAGGATTCAAATTATTCAAATAGCCCAAAGAGCTGTTTCAAATTTACAACATATTGGTGTATACAAAATTATGCGATGATAAATATGTTTTGCTGTAACGGAAGCGAATATAGGGGGAACAAAAAAGACCCATCCCATGATTTACGCTTTAGCCACATTTAAGTCCTGGAAAATTAGTAGCTTAGCCGTGTAAACCTAAGCTGTAAAATGAAAGAAGGTTATTGGTTTTTTGGTGCTTTGGTGCTTTTCCAAATTGGAAAATTGTCATATCGGTATTATCAAAAAAAGCGTTCTGATAGAGCGGAGGAAGAAATAGCCGACTTCCATTACGATAGATACCTTGAATTGAGGGATGAGACATTTGTCCTGAAACCTGAAGACCTGGGTATAGAGGTGCCCAACGACAAAGAAACCGCTTTTGCGCTCATAATGGAAATACATGCAGTTAGTGTATTGCAAGCTGTTGCGGCATTTGCTGATGGCACGGTTTGGGCGTTTAATACCAAAAATGCCCGCAAAACCATTGGCGACAACAATGCACTGGATTTGAGTGCTGCGGCCATTGAGGCTGTAGCGGCCGGACAATACCATTTTGCAAGAATGAGAAGAGGGGACGCCGACACGCTTCTACCGGGCCATATTAAATTTCATATATTAACCAATCATGATATATACTCGGTCGGCGGTCCGTTCACTGAAATGCTGCACGAATCATCGGAATGGTCAGAATTAGTTGAAAAATCTTTTAAAGTGGCTGAAGGGCTGAATAACGTTGCTAAAAACAGGCCCAATAAACGTGTTTATACGCCAATTACAGTAAAGCGCAGCAAGCCCGCAAATTTTTAAAAATTTACTCTGCCCGGGCATTGTCCACACTTGACTGAATGACGTTATGAGCGTCTTGGCTCATGAAAGGAGGTTGCCGGCTAATTTGAAGGGGCTTTAGGAGTTTGGATGGATTTAACCATTAGTTGCATGGGTTGCGAGCGGAGTCGCTCGCAAAGGTACTCATCCAAACGGGGGCGCTTGGATGGGCGGGTACTTCTAATTATTTCGGGCTTTAGCATATTGCCAGGTATCTGACGTTGTGTTTTTATTTAACTACCACCCTTACTCTGTCCAGATTTTGAATACGGGTAAATACCGTACTGGCATTTCCTTGCCGCTGCGACGCAACTCTTAATGTTGGGAAGTAGGTTCCGGGTTTTGAAAACCTGTATGTTGTTGTTATTTTAACACTCGATCCTGTTTTGTTGATTGCACTCCATTTGGCGGTAGTTGGAAAGACTCCGGACGTTAAAAAATTCCAACCATGGAAATCACCGCCTTTTTTAAAGAAATCGTCAGGTAACCCTTCAAAGTTCCATGCAGCTTTGACCACCTTGCCCATACGTTCGGGCACATCCACCACGGCCGTAAACGTTACTGTCTGACCGACTTTTACTTCGGCGAGCTTACTTCCGTTTGCTTTTAACATTACTACTGGTTGTATTCCATGTCGTTCATTTGCTGCCGCTGGAACAACTACCTGTCCGTCGACTATTTTGTAATTGGTACTGGCCGCCGGAGCTATGCCTTTTTCAACCCAGGCGCTCATATCAAGAAGCGCTTGTTGCAATACGCCGAGGTAACTAACGGTTTCGGTTGGATCGTCTTCTAACGAAATGTCGCCATGCAGGGCACGATCAGTAAACCATACCCTAAAGTTGCTATCCATATTTTTGCCGAGGTTTGCCTTTACCTTTGTACGGTACCAATCGGCTTGCCATGGAAAAGCTTCACGATCCCAAAGTGACTCAAGTAAAATCATTTTACCCTTGAACTTGCCCGTTGGTAGGATACCGGCCGCTCCTTTGGTAAACAACGGCCCCAACAAAAAAGGGCGCTGCGGGTATTTAGGCGTGCCGTCTGCATTGCGAAACTGATCCCATACATAATACGCTGCACCCGGCACCTGGTGGCGGTGATAGGTTTGTCTCGCGAGGAAGTTTGAATTGTCGACTATTACCGTATCCCCGACTTTCAGTTTTGCAACCACAACAGGGTCGACCGGGCCAAAAACCACCTTGTCGTCCATGATTTTAGTTATCGTCAGCACTTTTCCAGCGGCAAGGCCGCTTTTAATGATCAAATCGCCGCCCAGGAAATAAACGTCCTTAAGCTTGTCCTGCAATTGAAGCGCAACAGGCATACCTCCCTGTGCTCCCCCCACACTTTTCCATGCAGCGTCTGCCGTACCGCGGTCTTGCGCCGATATCGGCTTTGCAAGTCCTAAACTCACCGCCTGGTCAATTTCAATCGGCGCCGTGATAATATTAGGTTGCTGAATTCGGCCCTTTGTTAATGATGCAGGTGAATCATATCCCCGGTAACCAGGCAGGCTCCAAAAGTCATGATTGAAATACTGGGGGTCTATGCCAACGATTGACCGGTATAACACCGAAAAACCCTGTATCCCCAGGTTTTTATACCCGAACCAGCTTCTCACAGGGAACCCCATTTTGGTGACTTCCCCGAGCACTGACCTTTCTTCATCATTCAGACCTGCATACATGTCGCCGTTTCCGCCCGGTTCAATGGCGTCAACAATTTGAGGGAACTTATCCCTCAAAACAGTCATAGCATACATGCGGACCGTAAATACGTTTGGAATGGCTTCGTCTGAACCTAATACATAAGGAACTATTCCATCCCAAACACCATCTGTGCTTTCAAAGCCACCAACCGTGCGATAAGCACCGCCGCTGCCACCAAAGGCATACCCGTATGGGCGTTTACCCGCATATATTTGCTTTGCTACCACCCGCGAAAACTCGGCTGATGCCGCATTTACCCGGTAGGCTGCCAATGAAGGGTCCGATTTAGTTGGATTGGTAAAGCTGAAATTTCCACCCTCGTTCGTTTCAACAAAATAAGCGCCGTGACTAATGCAAAATCCTATTTTGTCTTCCTCGCCGGTTCTTCCCTGCGATCCATTTTCGCTATCAGGGAAGGGAGTAATATATTGAAAAAAATGTCCCTGATATTTCTCTTTTTGAGGGAAATAAAACGAGAACTTTGAACTGGTGCCGGTAAACCCCCCGTGAATATACCTATGCCTGACCGGTTTGTCACGCCATTCATCCACATCTATGTAGGGCTGCCTGAATAATGTATCGCTTGTTTTAAAGTCTTTCGCCAGGCCTGCGTCATGTACCAAACTATTCTGCGCTCTGGCAACCGAAATGCCGAAAACAAGCATAGTAAAAAAGCTTAACATGAGCCTGGAGGACGTCACTTCGCTTTTGGTAAATCTTGAACTTTTCATTTTTATGCTTTTTTAAATATCTTTTATTTCCCGTTATTTTTAAGTTCATCTATCTGCACCTCAGGCACAAGCGCTTTATGAACTTTTTCAACGATAATTTCTTTGCTCAAACTAAATCCGGCGGAAAGTTTGATATCCTCGCTTGAGCTGCCTATTTTTAAAACATACTTGCCCGCCTCGGCTACCCATGATGATTGAGTGGTATCAAAGGAAGCCAGGTCGGCCGCCTTAACCGAAAACGTGATAGTTTGCGATGCACCTGGTTTAAGGAGCATTGTTTTTGAAAAGCCCTTTAATTCTTCAGCTGGTTTATCCATGTTTTTGTGTGGTGCGCTTAGGTATAGCTGTATGATTTCTTTACCCGGTTGGCCGCCCGTATTGGTAACCGTTACTTTTGCGGTTAAATGGCCTTTGAAACTGGTTGAGTTTAGTTTCAAATTACTGTATTTAAACTGGGTATAGCTTAAGCCATATCCGAAAGGAAATGCAGGCTGCACATGAAACGAATTGAAATAGCGGTAACCCACATAGATGCCATCCTTATAAATAGCCTCGGTTGGTATCTTTGGCCCTGGTTCGCCAGGGAAATTTAGGGCTGAGGGTTCATCCTCGTATTTTACCGGGAAGGTGACTGCCAGTTTTCCCGAAGGATTAACAACGCCGCTAACCACATCAGCAATTGCGTTTCCACCTTCTTCACCTGGCTGCCATACCAGCAAAATACCATCTACCTTGTTTCGCCAACTTTCTGTTTCAATTGGGCCGCCAATATTGAGCAATACAACAACACCTTTATGTTTTGCGTGGAAGGCATTGACAACCGCATTCAAATTGGCGGTTTCAATAGCCGACAAGTTAAAATCGTTATCGACTTTTCTGTCATTACCTTCTCCTGCATTTCTGCTAATGGTAAATATGGCCATATCGTTGTTTTCGGCCGCATCCGTTATTGGTAAATCTGTAACAGCAATTTCCGGTATCATGCGTGGAGCGTTTATTGTCATTCCTTTTTTGGGATGCGTCTTTTGGTCATTCTTAATAAATGCCTTATACAATTCGGACACGGTGGCCGAAAGCTTATAACCTGCGCGGGTTAGCCCTTCGAATATGGATACGTTATAAGGTGTGTTTACTTCGCCGCTCCCAGTTCCACCCCGGATGGTTTCGTACGAGCCATCCCCAAACAATGCGAGTCTGATGTTTTTCTTTACCGGCAAAGCATTGCCGTCATTTTTTAGCAGAATTATTCCCTCTGATGCAGCTTTTCTGGCAATAACGGCATGCGCTTTCAAGTCAGGGGCATTTGAATAGCGATAATTACGAAACGATGGCGTCTTAAGGATATAATTCAGTACCTGTTCTACATCCCGGTCAAGATCGTCTTCATGGAGACTACCATCTTTTATGGCGTCAATGATCATCTGCTGTTTTGATTTGCTTCCGGGCTCGATCAGATTATTGCCGGCCCTCATCTGAGCCGCCGCATCCCTTCCGCCATACCAATCTGACATGACCATTCCTTTGAATCCCCATTCATTTCTCAGGATGGCAGTAAGCAGGTCATACCGTTCGGAGGTGTAAGTGCCGTTAACCTTATTATATGAGCTCATCACCGTCATCGGTTGGGCATTCTTTACCGCAATTTCAAAACCTTCAAGATAGATCTCACGCAATGCCCGCTCACTTACAATGGCGTTTATGGATGATCTGTTAGTTTCTATATTGTTGGCAACAAAGTGCTTGATAGAAGTTCCCACACCATTTGACTGTATCCCCTTTACCATCGCAGCAGCTATATAACCGGTCACCACGGGGTCTTCAGAATAATATTCGAAGTTTCGGCCGTTCAAGGGATTCCTTTGAATATTCATTCCCGGTGCAAGGATCACATCTACGCCATATTCCTTGACCTCATTGCCGAAGGCAACACCGACTTTTTTAACCAATGCGGTGTCCCAGGAGGATGCCAGCAGCGTTCCTACGGGCCATGCTGTTGCGTAATAAGACTTCGTGCTGTCGCCTTTATGAAAAGGATCTATCCGCACTCCGGCAGGCCCGTCTGCCAATACTGTTCCGGGTATCCCAAAACGTTTGATATTCATGGTATTCCCTGCTGCACCAGGCACCCTTCCATCGGCCTCGCCAACTACCGGCCCGCTGCCTGCAAATCGCAGGCCCGTGCCTGTAGCGAGTTGCACTTTCTCCTCCAGCGTCATTGCTTTTACGATATCTCTAACCGGGTCTTTGCCTAATTGAGGTAGCTTATTTTGTGCTTTCGCAGCGATTGAAAAAAGGAGAAGGGCTATTGCTAAAAACGAAGATTTCAAAAATCGAGACATATTCATATTGTTTATTTTTTAATGAGGTACAGGCTCGTCACAAGCGGCATTATTTCTTTTTCGGATCGGTTTCTTTTATGCGCGTGCCCTTTGCATCAAACATACCCATCAAGCTTCCTTTTACATGGTCATCATCCACCGGCTCAAGCGATAGCGCAACATCATGGTCATTAATAGTAAAGGCAGCATTGATGGTTTTATCTTTCTCGTCAATTTCAGTTATTTTAGAGACTTCCTTCTCGGTGGAGTCCCGCACTGCGCCAATTAGTTTGCCATCTTGCCGCTCGAAGATGAATGTCAGTTTAACATCTCCATTTGGAGTACCAATGACAGTAATTGCCCATTTCCCTACAAAGTAGTTGGCTGTAGACTGAGCCCTTACGGCTGGTGAAAATAATAGCCCGATTAAAAGAGCCAATAATAAGCTTAACTTTTTCATTTTTTTATGGATTAATTCTTATTCTGTTTATCTGACAGAATAAAGGTATGTTTGTTACAGGAGAATTCAAATTAATTCTGTTATTTTTACAGAATAGTTATTTATGGCCTATACAGAATTAGATATCATTCGTCATCCCGAGAGTTATCTCCCTAATATACAGGTTGATAATGTAATATTAGGGTATCATGATAAAGAGTTAAAGGTGCTGTTACAGCAGACTGTTGCGACCAAAAAGTGGTCGATCACGGGCGGATACGTTGGCAGAGCAGAATCAATAGAAGAAGCGGCTAACCGCGTTGCCTCGTCGAGGACCGGTTTAGAAAATCTCTTTCTTCAGCAGTTCCGAAGTTTTGGTGGTGTCAACCGTTCGGAAGATCCGGAAAAAAATGCTGCCAACATGAGCAAACTGACTGGCGTTGAGGTTAAAAAAGATTTGTGGATTTTTGACCGGTTCGTATCCCTGGCGTATTATACCTTGACAGACTTTTCGACTGTGAAGATTAAGAAATGGTCACTTGATGCAGATTGCAGATGGTGGCCGGTTAATGATCTACCCCCATTAATGTTTGATCATCAGCAAATTATCAGCGAAGCTTTAAAATCTTTAAGAATGCATATTGCCTTTTATCCAATTGGCTATGAATTACTGTCGGATAAGTTTACGCTGCCGGAAATTCATGCACTTTATGAGACTATTTTAGGAAGGACTTTTGATGAACGAAACTTTCAGCGAAAGCTATTGTCATCCGGAATAGTTACCAAATTGACAGAAACTAAACGGATCGGTCCTCACCGGGCTCCCTTTCTTTATAAATTTAATAAAGTGCAGTACGATCAGGCTTTAGAAAATGGGCTTGTTTTAATTTTTTAACAGCGACCAACAGGTCATTGAAACGTGCCATTAGTTAAAAGTAATGTTGAAAGTAGGTATTCCTTTCCTGGTCTAAGTTTAGCTTCGCGTAACTTCTATATAACTAACAATTTTTAACACGGAGAAACAGAGGAATCACAGAGAGCGCGGAGTTTGATTTGATATTTTACTTCTCTGTGTTCTCCGTGCCATCTCCGTATCTCCGTGTTAAATTAACTATGCTTTATAACCAAAGTTATTTTTGCCGAAACATCACGACCTTATTTTTGACTTAGACCGAAAATTCAGCAAGCATCCTGCTTGCGAAACCAAACAACCTTACCTATATTGGCCGAAAATACAAGTCCCACGATCATCAGAAGCTCATTTTGTAAGCTTCGCGACTATAAATTGGATAGACGTTTTTGTAAGAAGAATCTACTGCGAGATCGTTGCAGGATGGCAACAAAATAATCATCCGATAGAATTGTCGATTATTGAAATGTTTAATCAACGGCCCGACAATCTTCAAACAACCCGGTTGAGTCCGGCGCGGTGGCACATCCGCCGGATTATTTATATAGCAGTGCAATAGATTACTATACTGACCAGAAAGGTTTACTGCCCATTTTTACTTTAAGCTGAAAGCTTAAAACATTTTAGGACTAAGTTACGCTGCGCTAAAAGACCAAATTGGGGTATATGAAGGAGAAGCTACTGAAGCGGCTGGAGGCGGAGTGGGCGAAATAGGGCTCAAGTTAATTACAAATTTAAACTATTTTTTTTGTTAAAATCCGTATTTTAAGCCATTGAAATACTTATCTCCGAAAAGTGCAGGCAATATTTATATTTACAAAAGATCGCGTTCATACTTTTAAACTTACTTTTGAGCGGGTAAGGGATTTTCCCTATCCGTTGTTTGTTATCGACGATTCTGTAGATAAAAACAACAGGCGGGTAGTTGAAGAAACAATTTCCGGTCGTGATGAAACCTTTTATTGTAATAATGAATCATACCAGCTTTTTCTCCGGCAAAAGCAGGTGATCTGTACCAGTGTTGATCTGTTATGCGGGCAGTTGGGAAATTTTGACTGGAACTTAGGGCTAGCCCGCAATTACGCATTGATGATTGCGCAATCTGGTCGCTTTGAAAAAGTGCTTTTTATGGATGATGATATTATCGTGCATGACCGGACACTGCCCGATAGGGCGTTTAAGCTACTAGACCATCACCTGGTGGTGGGGGCCCATATAACCGGACTTACGGATAATTCTATTACTGGACATATCGCAAGTGCGTTTTCCATCTCGACTGCGGTGATGGTTTCGGGCGGCTTTATGGCCTTCAAACCCGATGATGTTCAATTTTATTTTATGAATATTTATAATGAGGATTGGATCTGGCAATTTATCAATGGCTTCGCCAGCGATCTTAGCTGGGCTGGCGAGGCAGAGCACATTGACGCTGATAAGTGGTCAAACGGAGTAAGTAAAGCGTGCTTTCAGGAATTTGGCGAACTAGCGCTCGACTGTGCGTCGGCAGCTTTTGAAGCACAAAATTGGATGATTTTATCGGAAAGCGACTTCATTGGCATAATAAAAGCTACCAGACGGACTTACCTTTTGAATTTGACGGAACTTGCAAGGATCGACAACAAACCTGAACTCGCCCGGCTGCTCGATGTTTCAGAAAAGCAACTCGAGGCGATTAGCCCTAAAGCACTTCAAAATCATTTCAACAGGTATTTTGAGCAAAATACATTGTTACGCAGTTATTTTCCAGACGAGCGGAATAGTTCACAAGTTCCCCAGAAAGCCCATGCATTTTAGAATTTCGGAAAGTTGCGGTTCGCCAGCAGTAATTGAAAAAGAAATAACTTTTTCGTACAATGACTTGCATCGGCGGGTAAATGAACTTTGCGCTTTTTATCAGTCCCATGGCATTGCTAAAGTACTTATCCATCTTGATCAAGGGTTTGAAGCATACGCATTTATTATTGCGGCATTTATCGCAGGGGTAACTTTCTGCTCGGTAAATTCCGATACCCCTGAGAGCAGGTTGCTTTATTACGAATCTTTATTTGAGCCGGATACGATCATTTCTGTACTGAATCATCAATCGGCCGCTGGCATCAACTCTGCTGCACCACAAACAATTAAGAGCACCCAAACACTTCTTGAACCGCAGTTTTTGAATCCAAGAGGTATCGCTTATGTGATCTTTACATCAGGCTCTGCGGGTTTACCCAAAGGCGTTAAAATAACCCGGGCAGGGCTGTTGAATTTTTTACAATGGAGCATATCTGAATACGCGGTTTCGCCGGGAGATATCTGGGGACAATATTCAAACATAGGATTTGACCTCAGCATTTGCGATATTTTTACTGCAACCTATTCGGGGGCGGTACTGGTGCCGCTTAAATCACATGGTGAAAAGATGTTGCCGGGCCCAACTATAAAAAATAAACAAATAACTTTCTGGCATTCCGTTCCAAGTGTAATTGACCTATTGAATAAAGCCGGACAGCTTAACAAACAGTATCTTTCATCGGTCAAAAAAATGACTTTCTGTGGCGAAAAGCTTTACCCTGCACAACTGGAACTTTTATTCGCTGCTAATACTGACCTTACAATTTACAACACCTATGGCCCTACAGAAGCGACCGTTTTTTGCATTGCACAAAAACTAACGGCAGCGAATTACCGCGCTTACTGTGATAAAACAGTCGCGCTTGGCGAACCGATTCCCGGTTATGAATTGTCATTGAGTGATCCGGCGGATGGAACTGCGGGTGAAATTACCATTTTAAGCGACTTTATCGGTGCGGGCTATCTGGATAACGCCCGGGCAAGCGGGTATACCACAAGAATGGTCGCCGGCAGGTCCCAGCGAGCCTATATAACCGGAGATTATGCTTATAAAAAAAACGGTTGCCTTTATTATGAAGGGAGAAAAGACAGGCAGGTTAAGATATTGGGAAACCGCATTGATTTAAGTGAAATTGATTCCAGTTTACGGCGCTATGGCTGTGCAGCAGCTATTAGTACGGTGGTGGACCAAAAGATTATCTCTTTTGTCATTCATTCCTGCTATGACGAAACCGAAACCAGAACTTTCCTGAAACATTGGTTGCCGACAGCTTTTATGCCGCATCGTATTGTGCCTTTGCATGAATTTTGTTATAATTCAAATCAAAAAATAGATATTGGCCTTATGGTCTCAAATTTGCAACGTAATGAGTATAATGATTGATAGAAATGAGTTGATTGAAGTCATTGCTTTGGCATTGGATTGCCCAACAGCTTCTATAAACTTTGAAAGCGGTCTCGGGCATCATTTGAACTGGGACAGCCTCGGTCATTTGTGTATTATGGGCGCCCTTGAAGACCGGTATAAAATTGAAATAAACGAAAATAATATAACTAAAATGTTAACTGTGAGAGATATTAGCGAATATTTGGAAAATAATATATAATTTGGAACCGCTAATAAATCTTATTCAATTCAAACCATATGGCGAGTCATTTGCTCACTTTATCTGCCGACGAGCAGTCATCACCTGATTATATTGGGAAAGGTGTTTTTTTTAGCAAAAAATTTAACATTTGCTGGTAAATTTAGCGTCGGACATTACTCCGTGATCGGTATTAAAAAACCCGGAGCCGATAGCCAGATCATCATTGGTGATGGTTGTGATATCGGTTCATACGCAATTATCGAAAACAATGTATTTATCGGGGCGAATTTTCATATGGATCACCGATGCTGCATTTATGACGGTACAGTCGTTGGTGATAACGTTCGTTTGCTATACAAAGCAACTATCTATTCAGATTGCCGAATCGGCAATGGTTGTATTATATGTAACGACTTGCCTGAGAGAGTTTTCCTTCATGACCGTGTTACATTTATGGGGAGGATTGCGCACAGCTATAGAGATGCAACCTTACCTTGGGATTCTACCATTGAGCCGTCCCCAGTGATTGGAGAAGGGACAGTAATCGGGGAACAAGCATTGATTATCGGTGATATCACTATCGGCGACAATTGCTATGTCGGTGCAGGAGAAACGCTTCGTTATGATCTCCCTTCGAACAGTGTCTTTTTGAAAAATGAAATCTACCCCATTGAATATTTTAAAGGATTAATTAAAACGAGGTATTTTGAATAATGGAGGACAATAAGTTCGGCATTCTTATAGATTTCTATCTGGACGAAGATTTTGATGAACAGACCAAGGCCAAAATTTCCGACTGCTTTTATGAACTTATAGACGTCGACAGTCGTGAAATGTTCAAACTTGTTTTTGGCTACCATCGCAAGTCGTCAGCTAACAGGTTC
>JABDBM010000111.1 GCA_013288685.1 Bacteroidota bacterium
TTTGTCAAAGGATTTTCGATCTCCTCTATACGATATCCACAGATTACCCCGGTGATGAGGCAGGCATTTGGATTTAGTGAAGCCATTTGAAAGAACATTTCAAAAGTTGCTTTTTTTTCGATCATATCTTTTAATTTCTCGTTATTGAAGCCGGTTAGCCACGAGATGACCTTGTCCAACTCTTCTTTTGTTCTGCCTTTTTTCTCCACCTTTACAAGGTACATAGGATAAACCGAGGCAAAGGTCATTTTTGCAATACGCTCGTTGTGTATGTTGCTGGTGTTCATCCCTTGTATTATTGACTTTATCTTCGTTGTTCAAAAATACCCATAAAACACGGATAACCAAAAATGCTCAATAAGCGCATGCTTTACGGTTTCCTGCCTTGTGTCGATTTTAAATAGTTTTCCCGCTTTATTGCTTCCGTTTTTGTCCCGTATTCTTCGGTGTGGACAACAACCCATGGGCGATATTTTATAGTGTGACCTTTGGTTGCTCATTCGTTGTGAGAAAGAATGCGATTAGTTAAATCAGCGGTATAGCCAATATAGATTTGGTTGAATTTAACAGAATATAAAACGTATACTGTGAACATGTATGGCCAGGTTTAAAAAGAAAATGGCCCTTATCTGCCAAGATAAGAGCCGTATTTTAAAAGTAGCCCGCACCGGACAATTTTCGAACTATTTTCTCGAAGATTTGAGAAAAATTGCATTTTATGTTTTATAAATTGGCTTCCAGTAGATAAACCAGGAAGCGAGCAATTAGCCCGATTAATAACCGGCTGTACCTTGTGCTTGTTGGCGCCATTATGTCGCATATCCAGTGCAACAGTACATGCTATCGTATTCACAAAATCTTTCTAAAACAATCTATCATTTCAATCTGATAAGATTCAAATTTTATACCATTTCTTGGAATCAGTAAATTCCCAATAATATGTTGCGGATATAAAAAATTTGAACCGATATTAATCAAAACATGAACAAGACTTTTAAATATTTTCCTTCGTTTTTATAAATGTTAGAATCACATTTATAAATTTTAATTTCATATGATTATCGTCATCAATTTAAATTTTTCAGGCCAGTTTACGTTGTTTAATGGTATTCATTTTTCCATTAATGTGTGTTGCCAAAGTTGAAGTATCTATCATATTGATTGTTTTTATTGAGCCCTGTTTCTCTCACTACTATTTCCAGACGCTATTTTTTTACCTTTAATTTTATTATTTCCAAAGCGATAGCTAACAGTTAAATTTATACTTTGGGTATCAAAATAATATCGGGAGTTTTGTAGAACACCATTCACGGTCGATGTTTGCTGTAGGGCATTTGATCTGTAGATATCATTAAGCTGTAAGGAAAGGGACAAGCTTTTATTAAATAATAGGTATTTGAAATTTAAATTCAGATTATTGTCAGATTTAAGATTGTAGATGCGCCACACAGCCGGAAATATGTAACTGAAACTAAAACCACCCGTAAATGTCTTATCTTTGTTAAAGTTAAAATCGTTATCAGTTCTAATTTTAGCTATCCACCCATCTAAGTTTGGATGATATTCTTCCAAATTAAAGCTCGTAATGTTGTACGAAAAATCAATAACATCGGTATTCGACCACCAGGAAATCCTATTAAACAAATAAGTTCCGTTTAAGCCCATTGATTGTCTGTTTATATAATTGAGCACAGTGTTCTGTATAACCATAGTTTGTGCATTTGGAAGGCCTATTGGAGCGGAAGCATTATACTCTGCTGTGTAATAGATTGCCGTTGTGAAATTTTTAAAGTTTTGCGTCAATTCAACATTATCGCTATAATCCGGTTGAAGAAAAGCATTACCTTGAGTCGAAAAAAATGGGCTTGTATAATTAATATTCGGATTTAGTGAATTAAATCCAGGTCTGTCAATTCTTCGATTATAACTTAATGTATAAGTCAAATCCTCACCTGACTTGTAGGATAAATAGAAGGTTGGGAATAATTTTAAATAATTATTGCTTTTGTTGAAATTTAAATTTTCTGAGGCCGATTCGGTTTGTGTTTGTTCGGCCCTTAAACCAATCTTTAAAGAAACTTTCTTACTTATGTTCTTATTGATAGAAAAATAAAGGGCTTCTATACCTTCATTATATCTGAAGTTATTGTATGTTAGGGGCATATCATCAGATAACTGATCTACCAAACCTGAATTGAAGAATTTTAAATTGTCGGTGGTTTTTGTAAAAGTGTATTTCGTTCCAAAATCTATATTTGCAAATTTTGCAGGCATCACAAAATCCAATCGGATTGAATAATTCTTTATTGACTGAATATTTCCGTTAATTCCATTATAAAATTGCTCTGGGGCTGTTTGGTCTTCAAAGTAATTACCTTGATAGGTAGACAATATATCTGCGCGAAAATTAAAATAATCAAAATCTAAGGTCATTTTTTTGTTCAAAGAATCTAATTTGATGGTGTTATTCACATTAAATGAATTTAAAGCACTATTATTTATAATATTATCGGGAGAAGCAAAAGTAGAGATCAAGGAGTTTGTGCTGATGTCCTCTATGGTGGTTTGGGACTTATCGTTTATGTTCCTATCATATGAATTGTGTAAATATTGACCACCAATAGACCAATTGGGTGTGATTTTATATTCTAAATCAACCCTAATATCGTTTGCATGATAATCTCGGCTAAAAGGAAATTGATTACGCCAAATTTGATTTGGATAATATGTTTCTGAATATTGTTCCTGATTATATATTCCATCCCGAAAACTTGAAGTAGCTGATAAGCTCAATTTGTTTTTATTATAGTCAAATACCACGCCCGGAGAATATGAGGCATCCTGCCTTTGCGTATAAATTGTATACAGTTGTGCATTCCAAGCGTTGGCTTTTGCTTTTTTAAGATTAATATTGATTAAACCACTGTTTCCTTCAGCATCGTATTTTGCTGGAGGTGCCGTAATCACCTCGATGTTTTTTATGTCTTGCGCAGGAATGGAACTTAAATAATTGGAAAGCTCATCTCCCGAAAGGCGGATTATTTTGTCGTTGACCATAACCTGCATCGTGCTTTTCCCAATTAAGGACACCTGGTCATTGCTAACCTCTATCCCTGGGGTCACCTGGAGGACATCCATCGCATTTCCGGATGAGGATTTAGAAGAATTTTCAACATCAAAAACCAACCGGTCAATTTTTCGTTCAAATAAATTTTTATTTTGATTTATAGTAACTTCTCCTAACTGAACGACTGGCCTATTTATCTGAATAGGTTTTAATAATTGATTAGAAGAAATTTGTATGTTTCGTAGAAGTAGTATTTTCCCGATAGAAGATATCCTCATAATGTATTCTCCTCCGTCGACAGAAAGCTGAAACGCTCCTTTTTTGTCCGAGTAGTCGACAGCAACCATTGTGGAGTCTTTTCTTAGTAAAGCAACTTGAATAAATTCAATAGCGTTATTACCCGAGTCGATCAGGGTCCCGGTTATGGTATGCTTCTGTGCATCGACACATGAAATACTTAAAAAAAAGATTGAGAGGTAAAGATAAAGTTTAGTCATAACTATTTTAACAGGTAATTTGATCTTACAATCTTAGCCTGGATTGGTATGAAGATAAGAATTTTTTCTCGCATTGCCTTAGATATAAACAGTTGGCGCGCATGAAAGATTTTCGGAAAGAAAAATAAAAATGCCGGTTCTGTTGGCCGTGACAGCGTTTTTTCGTATTTTTATGAAAAGCGCCGCACGGGGTGGCGTTAGGCTGGTCGCCTAGATCGACATATTGCCTGTTTAAACATTGTTTTGACAAAAATGAAAAAGGTAGCTGCGATTTCTCGTAACTGCATGATCTTCAGTATGGGAGCAGGATCGAACAGCCGTCCGCCTTGAGGCGGATATGAATCCTCCGCTCTAACCATCAGCGCTAACTGGAAATTTTTCGCGGATAATTTTCCAGGCGAGTTTCCTGCCTTGTGTCGATTTTAAATAGTTTTCCCGCTTTATTGCATCCGTTTTTGTCCCGTATTCTTCGGTGTGGACAACAACCCATGGACGATATTTTATAGTGTGACCTTTGGTTGCTAATTCGTTGTGAGAAAGAATGCGATTAGTTAAATCAGCGGTATAGCCAATATAGATTTGGTTGAATTTAACAGAATATAAAACGTATACTGTGAACATGTATGGCCAGGTTTAAAAAGAAAATGGCCCTTATCTGCCAAGATAAGAGCCTTATTTTCAAAGTAGCCTGCACCGAAAGATTTACGAACGGCTTTGTGAACGATTTAAGGCTATTGGCTAACATAAATAAGCCTTAAAATGTACTTAAATACAGTTTTTAAAAAAAAGATAATTCTCCAGGAGCTCAAAAAACCAGCAAAAATCAACTTTTTTTATAACTGGAGCGAGAAACATCGAACTGATGTTTTTGACGTTGATTTCGATTCAATACTTTCGCTGAGGATAAAGTTAATACAATACTTTCTCAGTTCATATATCGATTTGATGTTTATTTAAAGGGGCGCCCGCGGCACCCCATACTGCAAATGTTGCCAAAACCATTGACATTAAAGAGGCGGTTTCCCACACCGACGAATGGGTAAGCATTACTGCGCAGGCCTATTCCTCGCGAACCATCGGTGAAATGACTTTGGTTAATTTAGGCGCAGCCTATCCTAACCAATTACTGACCCTGGTATTGAAAGAAGGCGCCAGGGACATCAAACTGGACGGCAAAACCATCACGGTTAACGGGAAAGTGATCGATTATAAAGGGAAACCTGAGATCGAGATGACCGACCCGGCCCAATTAAAAACGCTCCAGTAAACGGATACGCACCGCCTCACCAGCTTCTTTGTGTAACAACTCCCGCAGTTCTTTACGAACGGGCAATTGATGCGTGCCGTCCCCCCGCGCCATAAAGGAACTCCGGAACGCGTGTCCGTCTACCGTAGCGGATACTTTGACCAAACCACGGGTGCCGAAAAAAGCCACCGAATCCGGCCAGATCACAAAAGTCCAGCCGCCCTTGTTCGGGCTCTTTAACAAAACAGCCGTAAATTCTACGTCGAGCGGTGTCATGGACCCAAAGATAATTGATTAAGTTTGTGAATAGCATTACTCATACGCAGTTCCATGAATAAGATCAATCTGACCGCCTATTACGCCACCATCAAAAAGAAAACGGGTAAAACACCGGCTGACTTTAAAGCACTCGCCATCGAAAAAGGCTATTTTGAAGACGGCCTATTAAAATCTACAGTTAAACCCGCCGAAGTCATCGCCTGGCTGAAAGCCGATTTTGAGTTGGGGCACGGCCATGGCCTGGCGATCTATCATTCATTGAAAGATCATTCCGCGTAACACCTCCAGATCAACTAACGCACTGAATATAAAATGATACACCAGTTTTATAACGACCAAACAAATGCTCTTTTCAGGATGGTTTATGAAGAGTCTGCCTTTGACAGGAACTTTTACGGCAAAGACCAGAAAGAAAAAGTACTGACCATTGCCTGGAATCGTGGAGAAGATCAGACCATTACCATAGATAATTACCCCTATAATTTTCCGGCCAACACCATTCACTGCCTGATGACCAGCGAGAACTTTCATTTTCCGAAAGCCTCCGATATCGTAGCCTGGCAGTTTAGCCGTGATTTTTACTGCATTGTAGATCATGACAAGGAAGTTAGTTGCGTAGGGTTTATCTTTTATGGACAGCCACAAAAAATGTTTATTCGCCTATCCGGGGAAGACCGGGAACGCATGAATAGGATGCTGGAAATGATCAAAGATGAGTTTGAAACCACCGACGATATTCAGGGCGAAATGATGCAGGTGCTTTTAAAACGGTTGATCATTATCGTGACCCGGTTGGCTAAGGATCAGTATATCAGCAATGAACTGCCCGGCGATAAACTGGATATTATCCGCAAGTATAACTTCCTGGTAGAAACACATTATAAAAAAGAACACCAGGTCAGCTTCTATGCCGGCCAGCTTTATAAATCACCTAAAACCTTGTCCAACCTTTTTGCCTTGTATAATAATAGGACACCCCTTCAGATCATCCAGGAGAGGCTGGCACAGGAAGCCAAGCGACTTTTCTTATATACCGATAAAACAGCTAAAGAAATTGCTTACGAATTAGGGTTTGAAGATGCGGGACATTTCGGCAAGTTCTTTAAAAGATTAACCGGTCAGTCTGTGATGGAGATCAAAAAATCCATTTTGCCGGCGCGTTAATTCAAAGTTTTCGGGTTGTTTTTGATAATTCGGGAAATCCAGACCACTCGTCGGGCAATCCTGTCGTTTTTTAGGGCGCTGTTTCTGCAGACCTTTGAACCATCAAATAAATCACAACCAAAAACTATGAAAATGAAAAGATTAGAAATCAACGCCGAAAACAAATTAACTCCTGCCGATACTAACGTTATCATCAAATTTGCATCATGGGTAACCAAAATAAATCTGCCGTTCGTGATCATAACTGCGGGTATGATCGTGATGCTGTTATGGGCAGGCGCCTTCAAAATGACTGCGCCGGGAGCCGAAGGTATTGCACCATTGGTGAACAACAGTCCTTTGATCAGCTGGAACTATAAAATATTCGGCGTCTACCACGGTTCCGACCTGATCGGAATAACCGAATGGATAGCGGCTGTGCTGATCTTCATCGGCCTGTTCAAACCGCAAGCGGGCGTCATGGGGGGAGCCATAGCAGTTTTGATGTTCTTTACCACCAGCACCATGTTGATCACAACACCAGACGCCTTGATCAAAGTGGGTGGCTTAAGCTACATGAATAACCTGGGTTTGTTCCTATTTAAAGATATTCTGAACCTGGGTGCATCATTCTACCTGATCTCCAAGTTCGGTCATAAAGCAATCATTGCCCAACACAAAAACAACTAAGCCAAGGGGCGCCCGCAGCAAAAAATATAATAGCATTAACTAAAATCATACAACAACTTAACTACTATAACATCATGAAAATAATCGCAGTTCCAACCAGAGACCAAGTGTCACCAGCAAACCAGGCCTTATTTGATAACCTGAAAAAAAATATCGGAAGTGTACCAAACCTGTTCGCCGTATATGCACACTCAGAAAATGCTTTAGGCACCTACTTAGCGTTCTCCGGTGCAAAAACATCCTTGAAAGCAAAAGAAAAAGAAGTGGTAAACCTGATCGTCAGCCAGGTAAACGCTTGTGAATATTGTTTAGCCGCCCACACCGCTATTGCAAAAATGAACGGTTTTTCAGATGACCAGATCTTAGAAATCCGTCGCGGTGAGATCAGCTTTGACAGCAAATTGGATGCACTGGTGAAAGCAGCCAAAAGCATCGCTGAAAATAAAGGTCATGCTAACCCACAACTGGTAGAAAATTTTTTCGCCGCAGGATACACTGAGGGATCGCTGATAGATGTGGTGATCGTAGTTGGCGATAAAATCATCACCAACTACATATTTGCGTTAACAGCAGTACCAATCGATTTCCCTGCCGCGCCAGCACTTTAATATGAACTATGAAGACCCGTATCGGACCGAATGGCTTCATGGACGATACCGAAGGTAACCGCGTCGCCTTCCATTCTATGCAATAAGCAAAATGACACCGATCAGGAGCAGGCCGAAATAGACATAGCGACGGAAGTTGCGTCCCTCCAGCCGGTGGTTCAGCCATCGACCCAAAAAGATAGCGGGCAGTATCGCCGGGAGCGAGATCAAAAAGTCGCTTAATACTTCGCGGCTGACCAGCCCTTTCCAAAAATACCCGGCCAGTCCCAACAGGCTGGCCGGTAAAAAATAACCCTGTAAAGTTGCGCGGAAGGTTTTGGCGTCCCATTCGCGGGCGTTACCATAAACAGCCAGCGGCGGGCCGTTGATCCCGAACGCCCCGCCAAATATCCCCGACAGGAAACCGCAGACCAGCAGCCAGAACCGGCTATCTTTTTCAAGCCGGAACGCCTTACTGGCCAACAGGGCATATATGGCGTAACCAATAACTATTACCCCCAGGATTGCTTTAACCACAACAGGGTTCCCATGACTTAGCAACAGCACACCGAGCGGGATCCCGGGTATGGCCGAAAGAATAAGCCATTTAGCGCTGCTGAACTCGATCCGGCGGTGATCCTGTATCACCACGACCAAAGCAACCAATACCGACATCAATACGGATAAAGGCACCGCCAGGCTGATCGGCATTAATAACCCGAATAAGGGAACCGCTATCAGCGATTCCCCGAAACCAAATGTTGACCTGACCAGGGTGGCCAGGAAACTGATGAGTAATACTCCGGCAATGATCATCGTTTCCGAAAAATTATTGCATCCAGTGAATACCTTCCTGCGCCCAGTATGATCAGGGCTAATAAACCGGCGATATAGATCGTGTTCAGTTCATAACCCGGCGGTCCGAAAACCGGCCCCTGTGCCGTCAGCCCGATGGTCTTCACCGAGCTATAACCATAATGAATATGAATTGTAAACAGCGCCACCAGCATGGTGCCGATAAGCGGAATACTGACCAAGCTTACCAGCAGGCCGGCCAGTAAGGCCAAACCACCCAGTAATTCGGTGCCAACTGAAAGCCAGGCCGTCACCTGCGGAAAAGGAACGTGCAATACCTTTAACAGCTCGGCGAAATGTTCCGGCCCCCTGACCAGTTTAGCCCAGCCATGGGCGACAAAACCAAAGCCAATGGCCAAGCGTAAAAATAAAGGTGCGGTCAGCCGGTAGTCCTTACCAGCGATCCATAGAAATAATTTGTTCATGATCGTTTGAAATGAAATAAATGCCTAAAAAAAGAATTAACAGACCAGGGACGATCAGATCCGGAGTGCGCGATTGCGTAAATAAAGCGGAATAGTTGAAGAACAAGAAGTTAAAGCTATTGGACCGGCAGTAACTTTCAGTGCAGCGCATGAACCGGCAAAACGGAACACAGTATTTGGCGACAATGCAGGCTGTGCAGCCCGCTGCGTCACCATGGTAAAGGTTACGCATTCCTTGCCACTCGTGATCTTGGCGTAATCCGGCGCCGGCTGCGCCTTTGTTACCGGTTCGGGCTGCGCCAGGCGGCAAAGCATATTCCGCAGCGGGCAAAAACCCAGGAGCAAAAACACACCCAGCACCCCCAGGCTAAACAGCCTACAGCTATAATGGCGAACACTTAATGAGCCGTGATTCATGGTTTAAAGATACAGATTATTTAGGATATGCGCCGGCTAAAGATCATGATACAACGTCACATTTTTCCGAACTGCCACCTGCTCTTCAGCCGAATTACCACATTCGGTATAAGTCCAATAAAATGACTGGTAAACACTTTTGGTGTTCAGGAAAATTCCGTTTAGCCTGTCACAACTTGTGAAATCTCAGCGAGATGCTGATTGGCGTAATGACCGATTTGAATCCGATAATTATAAAACTTCAATTATGTCTAAATCGGCGATTTGTATATATGCCTGAAAATGAATTTTTTGTAATCTAATTTGGTATACCTTCAGCAGAAATCGAACTGTTTTTCGGGGGTAAAATTGGCATAATTGCAATATGCAAAAAGAAAAAATGCAATGAATTCTATTATTAAATAGGTTCATTGCATTATTCTTAAAAGTAGCGGGGGAGCAGGATCGAACTGCCGTCCGCCTTGAGGCGGATATGAATCCTACGCTCTAACCATCAGAGCTAACTGGAAATTTTTCGCGGATAATTTTCCAGGCGAGTTTCCTGCCTTGTGTCGATTTTAAATAGTTTTCCCGCTTTATTGCTTCCGTTTTTGTCCCGTATTCTTCGGCGTGGACAACAACCCATGGGCGATATTTTATAGTGTGACCTTTGGTTGCTAATTTGTTGTGAGAAAGAATGCGATTAGTTAAATCAGAGGTATAGCCAATATAGATTTGGTTGAATTTAACAGAATATAAAACGTATACTGTGAACATGTATGGCCAGGTTTAAAAAGAAAATGGCCCTTATCTGCCAAGATAAGAGCCTTATTTTCAAAGTAGCCTCGGGCATCAAATATACGAACGTTTTTGTGGAAGATTTAAGGCGTCTGGCAGGAATAAATAAGCCTTAAATGCTTAAAAATGGGCTTTTTTATGATTTTGTAATTTTCAGAAGCTGGTAAAAACAAACAGAATTTAAACTGTTTTTGCTGACCACACCGAAAATTATCGAACTGTTGCTAAAACGGGTTAAATGGACTTGTAAAATTTGGCTCCATATCTGCATCTAGGCCAGTATAAAAATGAGGCCGATCAGCCGCCGGCCTCATTTTTATTAAAATCCATTAGGAAAAACCTTTGGGGCTAAGTAGACCGATATTATTCTCGGCAAGGGCCTTTGGTAACCGTGTCAATACCTCCGGTTGCTGATCCAGCACTCCCCAGTCCTTTAGTACCGCCAGGCATTTTTTCAGTGTTACCTTATTATTGTAATAAGGAGCTGAGCGGTCATCATAAAAATGCTCGCTGGATTGGTAACGGATATCGAGGTCAGGCGCAATGCCGGAAACGACGCCGCCGGCAGAACGCTGCCAGATCGGGCAATAATCCCTGTTAAAAAGGACTTCACTACCATCAGCAAGTTTCCACAGGCCGTACGGCAGAGCCAGCCGCATGGGTTTGAAGTCGGCGAGCTGTGGTTGTCTTCTTAAGATGGTCAATTCATGGCGCCCGACGGTAAAGTGTCCGGAATCTGAATAGCCATCTACGGTACTCCTTCGGGTATCGTGACCAAAAACCAGCGCGACCTGTTGATTATGCTTTAATCGTATAAAGGTGCCGCCAGAGATACGCCGATACTTCGAACCGGGCCATTTTATCGTTTTAGGCCATTTTTCCAACATTTTTGTGGCCGTATCAAACTGCTTATGCAGCATTTCAAGGGGCGGGCAATCATGATAGGAACGGTCAATGATCGCCTTCGCCCGACGGAGCATGATCCTGAACTTTGCCTGTTCCTTCAGGGAGGGGGCATCGCCTGTCCAATAAAAGCCGCCGCCATAATAAATGCTATTGAATTCCTGATTCGCGAGCGTAATCTCATCATATTCGCAGCCAAGCCAGGTATCCATCGTGATACGGATGTCCTGCAATGCTTTTTTTGCCCGCTTGTGGTATTCAGCCGCAGCGAGAATATCGCTCAGCAGGTCTCCGACACGGGCGTGGCGTTTGACGGTCATCTTCCGGTTCGGATGCTGGCCGATCACCTTTCCACTGATCGTATGATGGTAATCCAGGGTGGCAGGTACCGGTATGGCGGGTCTTCCGCGATCCGGTTTTTGGCGCGGCCGGCCAGGCGTATGGTTGACGACCTGCTCCCAGTTTTCATAGCCATTTTCTTTGGCCACAAGGTTCAAAGCTGCTGTATGGGTGATCCCATTAGCTTTACTTACTTTTTTTGCTTTACGTTTGATTGATTCGGCGCTAAGGCCGATGGTTGTGATTTTCATTGATACTCCAAACTCTCGCCAGAAAACGTCATTCGCCAACCGCTTCCCGATAACGAGAAAATGGGTTCAATAAAATGGTTAAAAGACGGCGCCGGTTGGGCTTCGCTAAGACGAATGGCAAGCTCCCGCTTTTGAGCTTTGTACAAAAATAAGCATTGGCAGCGGATTTCATATAAACTGTAAATAATATTTTCACCAAAAGATATCCACACAACCGGCATTTAAATAAAGATCCTTATCTTGAAGGAAATTTGAACAGGGGCACCACCTGCATAAAAACTGGTTTTTTTCGAGATGGCACGTAAGTACCCTAAATTCCTTTGGTCTAATCCGACCAACACTAAATCCGATGGCCCTTTCATTATCCATACACAACGGCCCCGGTTTATCGCCAAACCCCATTTTACCGAACAGCGTTACTTTCACAGCATCTCGATCCTGGAGATGTGGGATGATGATCTTGGGCCGTTCGACCCGGAGGTAAATGAAGCCAAAGCGGAACTTTTTCAATGGTTCGAGCATTCCGGCAGGCAAATGTCGATCCACCCGGACGACAAGATCATTTGGGAGATATCCCGTCTGCCTTTCTTAAAAGACAACCAGGTAGAATTCACCGTGGAACAAGCCCGGGAAATTGTCCGGATACTTTTCCCAAGCAAAACGAAGGTGATATACCCATCAAGCAATTCCTACGGATTCAAACATTTGCTGGAGCGTATCAGTGGCAGCCTTAATAAAGGAAATCGTAAATACTGCAGCAATGACACGATGAAAAAAGCTTTTGAACTGGAAGGTTTTAAAATGCAGGCCGATGGTCCTAATGCCTTTATGAACCTGTCCGCGAAAGAGGTGAAAGCGGCCAGGGCACTTTTCCGGGGTTAGCCGGGACTTTTTTTCTTTTATAATTTTAGTAGCTTTATGTGATAAAGGATAAAGAACTATGGAACAGTTTTTACAAGACAAAACGCCGTTCGAGCGACTGCTCATTTTGGGTGGCGCGATCTGGTTAGGCGCTAAGGTACTGGATGCGATCACTACACCGCACGACACGGTAAATTATGCTTTATACCGCAAAAAACGACTTGTCTATCATGGCGTCACCTATGAGGACCGGTTGGACATGCGTCTGGACGAACACGAAGGATGCGGGAAGGTCTTTGATGACTGTGTTTATGACGATGCCAAACCGCGTCGTCAGGCCTTAAGTCTTGAACGCAAGCGGATCAGGCGGGACAAGCCGGTGTATAACAAACATCATAACTGGTAAATAACGTGGCAAAACTTGTTTTGGACACCAGTGCCTGGCTTGACCTGGCCAAACTTCGCTTCAGCGAGGTGCTGACTGAACTGGAAGAGCAGATCGCCTCCGGCGGTACGGTGCTGCTGGTCAGCCAGATCATTAAAGACGAATGGGCGCGGAACAAGGAGCGTGTGATCAATGACACCATGCAATCGATACGCAGCCACGCGAGATCTGCGCTGACCATGGCCGAATTGCTCGAAAAACAAGATAGTGATCAATTAACCGCCATCGCCGAGAAATATAGAACGATTGAAGCAGCACAGCGGGTGCTGGCGGAAAAATTCGCAGAACGCCTGGAGAAACTTATTGATAGCGCTACCGTCTACCCGATCAAAGATGAATTAAAGATCGAAATGGCCGACAGGGCCGTCGCTAAACTGGCACCATTTCACAACAGCAAGAATAATATGGCCGACGCGCTGTTGTACTTTGGGGCGGTAGCCTACGTCAGGGAACATACCGAAATCGCCAACGATCTGATCTTTGTCACGTCCAATTCGAAGGAATTTAATGACCCGGATCATCCGCTGGAAATCCATCCCGACCTTAAAAGACCATTCGTGCATTTTAATAATAACGTGGCCAACGCGTTACAAATGCGTAAGGAGGTCATCGATGAAATGGATGAATACCACGAATACAAATTTTGGAGTTGGATCGAACAGGAAGCGGATATCGCGCGGGGTAAATAGCCGGGAAAAGGTATCGGTACGCTTAAAAGCACCTAAAAAGCGCTTAAGCAGGAAAATTTTTTGACAAAAGCCCGGCAGGTTTACCGGGCTTATACATTTTAAACTTCAACTATCCGCCCGTCCTGGCAGTCGGCTGCTTCCTTTTCCGCTTCGGCATAATCATCGAATACCAAATTATTGCCATCGGTGTCGGTGCAAATGGCGGCATACTCGGGTCCACCCTGCAATTCTAAAATTAAGTAGCTCATATTTTATGTTTTAAATTTTCTGTCTTTTTGGGTTAATACACCGCTACGATAGGCGATTTTGCCATTTATGCCGTTCATCGGTTCAACGTATTCGTACGAAAATTCAACCCCGAATTGGTCAGCGACCTGTTTTAACACATCGGTATTGGGCGACCATCGTGTCTCATAATTCAGTATGTTCGCCAACGTCCATATCTCAAAGAAATACCCATCGTCAGCGTTGACGAAATCGGGCAATTGCCCTTTATCCTCGGCCTTTTCTTTTCTTTCCAATTGTTTAAAAAGGAACATGGTACGGTTGACCTGAATTTTCTCCCCATGGAAGATGACGATATTTGAACACCAGTTTGCCATAGCTTTAGAATTTAAGTGTAAATAATCCGGAAATAACCGCAATCATGCGCCCTCATCAGGTTAGCTACTTGCGTTAATTCACCATCAACTTGTTCGGAGATTTCAGTGTTATCTTCACGAATGTTATCGGGGCTGAACAAATCCTCCTCTAAAATCCGGTCTTTATAGGTCGGCTGTTGTTTGGCGATAAAACCGATAAAGTTCTTGGTAAACTGGCTGTAATGCACATCCAGTACCTTTAAAATATTTTCATGTTTGATAGTCATAATCGTAAAAATTAAGGGCGGATTTACCCGCCCGTGTTGAACCTTAATTGAATAAAATACCATTACCAAGTTTGGCAAAGCCCTCGCATAGGTTAAAGGCGGTTTGCCCTTTCTGCAAAGCGTTGCCGTACATGATGGATTTGAATTTGCTTTCCTCGTCCCTGAAATTGCGCACATTTTGAAAGTAACCCGTCACGGCATTAAACGCTCCGAACAATGTCCCTTGGGTGGTGATTTCCTGCTGGGTCGGGCTGACCAATGCGTATTCCATGACCGAAGAAACCATGTTGTTAAAATGGCTGGACAATTCTTCGTCTTTGCCCGTCTTTAACTTTTCGGTGGTTTCCTTATTCGGCGACATCGCTAATTGTATCAGCCGTTTGAGTTCAGGGTCGGTAATCCGTACCCTTGTCCAGCGGTTATAAATCGCTTCCAGTTCGACCGATAGCTGGTTAGTGATACCCAGCATTTTATGCGCTTCTTTCAATTTGTCGGTTGCGCTGGCGGTATGCCGTATCTTGATGCAATTGGTGTGGTTACGCAAAGCGGCGTTTAAAGTATTACGACAAACTACACGGATAGGTGTAAAAGCAATCGTAATACTCCCGGTGCCGTCATGCGATGAAGTCAGCAGTAAATACTTTTCGATACAATCATCCCGCCCCACCCTGATATAGTCGGGCAGTTTGGCGGTTACGAAAATGACCGCCCCCTGCGCTAACGCCCCGGCGGTCTCATACAAAATCCCATTTTTACCGCCGACAATGCTGTCAAAGAATTGGAATACCTCGGTATTCTGCACCACCTCGTAATCGCTGCCGACCTTATCGCCTAAAATAGCTTCGGTGTCGGTGCGATAGGTAAAATAACTGTTATCTGAAATGATGTTTATCCCGCTGGGCAGGGGGTGAATATTCGGGCGTTTGACCACCTCGAAATTTAACCCTGCGTGGACGATGGCTTCTTCGCTGGTGGGGTAATCGCTGATAATTTGCCCCAGCCCATGCCATGCTTTTTCTTTGACCGAAAAGAAACTATGCTTCCCCGTCTGTTCGTTATAATGAATATCGTGTGCCATGATTTTAATATTTGATAAGTCTATAAACTATAGCAATTGCTGAAATCTGCCAGTTCCATTTGGAATTGTGCAGGGTTTTCGCTGGCTAATTGCTGGGCATAACCCTCCCAAAAAATTTGGTTGGTCAACTCGATGAAAATCTCTATCATTGTTTTACTTTTTAATTCTTTGAATTATAAAACAGACGCCCCCGATACTTCCACTATCAGGGGCGTTGTCCATTAATTACTTGGCGGGGATAATGATACCCGCTTCGATTTCAGCCAGTTTGTCTACGCAAAGGCGGTTCACCATCTGCGAAACTGTCCAGATAATGGTCGGGTTCTTGGTGGTGAATTTTTGGCGGTTATCGTCCTCAATGGTCAAAGTACAGCCCTGGTAAATATTACCGCCTGTCTCGTCCATTTCCTCTTTCAGGTCGAACTCAAAGCCCTCTAAATTATTGATGGTCTCAATCAATTTATCCCTTTGGATTTTACGGCGGTGCAATTCT
>JABDBM010000112.1 GCA_013288685.1 Bacteroidota bacterium
ATCTTTTTGGGCATGGGGACCAGTGAGTCCTTAATATTTTCTAACCTTTCTGCTAGTATGTCTCACTCGGACAATTCTAATTTCATTCTTTTTGCTTCGGTATGATACTCTATAATCATCAATTTCAAATGCATGATAAGTACCATCGTTTTTTCGCCTGTATTTGTCTAGAGGATAAACATTCGGATTTGCAGGAAGTCCTTTAATTCTTGTAAGAATCTTTCTTTCTAATTCAGCGGCATAAGAATAAAAGTAATTTTCTTCAATAAACTTAATCGCATCCAGGAGTTGCTTAATGGCGACTTTATTCCATTTAATCTCCATTTAACTTCCGTCTTCTATTTGCAAACAACTCTTCCACCTCGCCATGATTTAAATAATTTCCCGAATCAATTTCGGCTTCAGCCTCGTCAATTTCTTTATTATATTGCTCTAAGAATGCTTCAAAAACTTCTTGACCTTCGCCTATATCTGATTTATAATCATATTGAAGGCTGTTGAGAAAAGCGATCAACACCTTTTCTTCTTGTTCATTGTGTGGATTTACCAATATGCTCATAATCAAATTTACGATTTTTCTATTTCAATCATTATCAAACTTGTGAAGTTTTTAAAACTTCGCAGGTTAACCCCAAACAAAACCAAACAATTGTACCTTTATGGTATATGTTGCCACTATTAACTGCCGCCCAAATCCGCGAAGCGGATGCTTATACTATCGCCCATGAACCTATCGCTTCTATTCACCTGATGGAACGCGCCTCGAAGGCTTTTGTAGGCTGGTTTATCAATCATTTTCCCGATAAAAAGCAAACCATCTCCGTTTACTGTGGCACCGGCAATAACGGCGGCGACGGCCTTGTTATAGCCCGAATGCTGAATGAGCATCAATATAAATCGGTAAATATCAAAATAGCTCGATTTTCGGCTAAAGCCACTGATGATTTTAATACCAACCTTGAGCGGGCGCAGCAAACGGCCATATTAATAAAAGAGATTAAACCTGGCGATGCGGTTCCTGATGAAAATGGAGAAATAATCATTGATGCCCTGCTCGGCAGTGGCTTAAACAAACCCCTTGCGGGTGATTATAAAATACTGGTTGATCGTTTAAACAGTTTGCACAAAACTGTCGTAGCTGTTGATGTCCCCACCGGCTTTTTTAGTGACGGAGAAGTGCCTGCCGACGCCACCGTTTTAAAAGCCGATTTGGTAATCACTTTCCAGCAGCCCAAAATTAATTTTTTACTGCCAGAATGCGGACCATACATCAATTGTTTGGAGACGGTGAATATTGGTATTGATGAAAAATATTTACAGTCGCTTAACTCGCCTTACCAGTTGGTTGAGGAAAAGGACATCCGCCAAATGCTAAAACCGCGGCACCGTTTTAGCAACAAGGGTACTTATGGCCATGCGCTTATTGTGGCAGGCCAACCCGAAACCATGGGCGCGGCGTTATTAAGCGCCTCGGCATGTGTTTATGCAGGTGCCGGACTAACTACAGCCTGCGTTCCGCAAGGCGGTTTAAACGCGTTAAACACCTACATGCCCGAAATTATGGCTGTAATACAAAATCACCTTCATTTCCCGCAAATTGAGTGGGATAAATACAACAGTATCGGCATTGGTCCCGGAATGGGAAAGGATCAAGATGCATTATTCTTGCTGAAGGACATTTTACATCGTTATAAAAAACCGGTAGTTATTGATGCTGATGCGCTCAATATGCTGGCTGCCAACAAGGACCTCTTGCACAAACTACCACCAAACAGCATTTTAACTCCGCACATGAAAGAATTCGACCGGCTTTTTGGCGACCACACCAACTGGTGGCAGCGCATTCAAACCGGCATTCAAAAAGCTAAAGAGCACCAGTTTTATCTTCTGTTAAAAAACGATTATACTATAGTGATCACGCCACAGGGGAAAGTATATTTTAACAGCACCAGCAACCCGGCTATGGCCACCGGTGGCATGGGCGATGTACTTACAGGCATCATCACATCGTTACTTGCTCAAAAATACACGTCCGAAGAGGCCTGTATTATTGGGGCATATATCCATGGCAAAGCCGGCGATGAACTTGCCCTGCCCAACCGCATGAACGCGGTGTTGCCGGCCCAGCTTGCAGCCCGCTTACCTTATACAATGGCAAAATTAATGGCATAAAAAAACGGCCGCAAGTATTATACGGCCGTATTTTATTAACTATTAACTGATCTTATAAAGAACTAAATACTCACGTTAGGCAGATATGAGCTATCAGGTACAAAATTTAAGTGTGTATTAAATCACACCTTGCGCTCATTCATTATTATAACCATAGGACGTTTAACCTATTGTTTTAGTTACAAAAAACATTAAAAATTGTGCCTTTGGGTTATAATTAGGGAATTAACGCGTTAGGAGCGGAAATGTTTTAAGAAATTTTGTCAAATTTTTGTTATAATGCTATACTGCAGAGACGTGATACTCGCGTCTCCCAACATACAGGTGGACGACATAAGTACGGAAAAGTAGGGTTGATATACGCATGGTTGAGCGCATGGTGGGAGACGCGAAGTATCGCGTCTCTACAAAAAAAACTTAAAACTTTCCGATCACCATCAGTTCGTCCATCGTGGGGTTAATACTCCCGCCGCGCGGTTCAAGGGTTACCGCAAAAGCATCGGCCAAGGCTATTGATTTCATTTCCTTCATATCTGTCGAGTCTGCGTGTTTGTCAAAAACGCCCAGGTCCACCGGTTTGCCGCCAACAAGTGCCCATAGCTGGTATTGGTGGGCGTTGTCGTTCACCGGCATGTTCATGCTGGCCATATCAATCATTACCTTTTTCTTTGCCGGATTAAAGGCAACAGTTATAACAGAACCCATAGGCGCATGAACAGTAGCTTTCAATTTCATAAACTTATAGGCAGTATCGCGGTAAACGCCCAATTGCCCTTCAACAAAGTTTACCCGGTTGGCAAAATGTTGTTTATCGGTTTGTAAAACTGCTAATTGCTGGTTCGAATCCTGTAAACGGTTATATAGACTAACCAACAAAGCACCGCTGGCAACCAACAGCGCCAGGCAAGCGGCAAAAGCATATTTGTAAAAGTTATTTTGTTTTGGTGCAGTAAAGGGTACAACATTATCCTTTGGCTTTTTCAGCTCATCAAAGGTATTATCATCGCCTAAATTGGTTACTAAACTGTTTAATATCCTTCCGCGCAAATTTTCTGATGGTTCAACCGCATGGGCTTCGGCATATAACTCCATCGACCGCTCAATTTCATCCAGTTCGGCCTTCACAGCCGGATGTTTTGCAGCCATCCCCTCCACTTGCAACTTTTCGTCGGGCGTAACATCCCCCAAAACGTAAAGTTCCAATATCCCCGACTCAATATATGCTTGTAAATCTTCCACTTTCAATTAAAATGTTTTCTGAGTTGCAGTATAGCCATCCTCAACCGTGTTTTAATGGTACCCAACGGAATGCCCAGTTCATCGGCAGCTTCCACATGCGTATATCCCTTAAAGTACACCAGGTCAATAATCAACTTTTGTTCGGGTTTCAGCGTTCCCACTAATTCTTTAATACCCAACAACTCAGGTTTGTATACTGTATTTCTTTGTTCGTCTATGAAAGTTACGTTATTTTCAAGCTCCTGGTTTTTATTCTGATTTTTAAAATCTTTCGATCGCAATTTATCTATGGCAAGGTTACGGGCAATGTTTACCATCCAGGTAAACAGCCTCCCTTTTTCGGTGCTGTAGCCCGCAAATGAATGCCAAATTTTTACAAAAGTTTCCTGTAAAACATCTTCGGCCGTAGCCGTGTCAATAATTATCCTGGATATTACGCCGTATAGTGACGACGAATACATATCGTAAAGCGCCTCAATGGCAATCTTTTCACGATTTCTTAGTGCAAGCACTAATTCCTCTTCGGTTAGCGATATTTTTCGTTTCTTAGTCAACGGGTGAAAGATAAAAAGGAATTATCAGATTTCAAACAGGTGTTTTTCAGCATGATAAGAAGAACGCACCAGCGGACCGCTTTCCACGTATTTAAAACCCATATCCAAACCAAGTTCCTTATAGCGCGCAAACTGATCCGGGTGTATCCAATCCACCACCGGGTGATGGCTGCGCGTTGGTTGCAAATACTGTCCCAGCGTTAAAATATGTACCCCGGCCTCCAGCAAATCGCCCATCGCTTCCAAAACATCTTCCTCCTTTTCTCCCAGCCCAAGCATAATGCCCGATTTGGTCCGCAAACCCGATGCAGAAATCTGCTTCAAAGCCTCCAAACTGCGGTCGTATTTAGCCTGTATACGTACTTCACGGGTTAAGCGTCTAACCGTTTCCAGATTGTGCGATACTACTTCAGGGCGGGTTTCCAGTACCCGGGCCAGGTTATCCCATACCCCCCTAAAATCGGGCAGTAAAGTTTCCAGCGTAGTTTCCGGGCTTTCGCGGCGTATGGCATTTATCGTTTCGGCCCATATAATGGAGCCGCCGTCTTTTAAATCGTCCCTATCTACCGAGGTAATCACGCAATGCTTTACCTGCATCAGCTTTACCGAATTGGCAACGCGATTTGGCTCGTCTATGTCAACCGCTAAGGGTCTGCCCGTAGCTACCGCACAAAATGAGCAGGAACGGGTACAAATATTACCCAAAATCATAAACGTAGCCGTACCGGCCCCCCAGCATTCGCCCATGTTAGGGCAATTACCGCTCTCACAAATGGTATGTAATTTATGCGTATCAACCAGGCTGCGCACTTGGGCATATTCCTTACCCACAGGAAGTTTCACCCTCAGCCAATCAGGCTTGCGTTGTGGTTGGCTAACAGGTACTACCGGCAAATCAATCATGGTACAAAAATAGGGATTTTTTTCAGTCCGGAAGTCCGGAAAGTCAGTAAAGACCGAAAGTTAGGGAAGATCGTGATTTTTTTACAGATGGATTTGATGGCGGGTAAAGGAACGCAAGTAAATTAGGCATATTGTGTAGTTTTAAAATTGCGCCGCTATGTGCAAAATATTGGTAGAAAATAAATAAAGAAGTGATAGCGTGCCGTAGGTAAGCCCCGCCCGCGAAGTTGTTACATCTAATGGTGCGTTTATTAAAAAACGGTTCGCATGGACAGACGGGAAGCTTATAACACGAAGCAAATTACTATTAAGGGCATTCCCGTGCAGTATGATCCGCCAATGGGAGGATCATACTGCACGGGCCTTAGGCGCGAGGCCGGTATCCGCGCTACCCTAACGCAGCACGAAGTCAATAACGCATGCAACGACCTATTGACCAATGACGCGAAGCAAATGACTAAAACCTACCCCACAAAACAATACGCGCATCCATGCTCCTGTGCACGGCCAACGGCCCATACGCCCGATGGCGCTACCATTATCCCCGGTAATACTGCCGCCAGCCATTCCTTTTTTAGTTCAGCAGCATCTACTTTCAACTCGGCAGCCATGGCTGCTGTATGCGTTGTTATGGCCATGTCGCAAACGCAAAACAGTACGCCATCGGCTTGCAACTCATTTATACCAAGGGGCACTTCGCCTAAGCCGGGGACGCTAAAATCGCCTTTTGCAGGTTGCCAAAAAGCATTACGTTCCGCAGGCGCTTTAGTTGCAGGGTCGTTTATTTTAAATGATTCGCCAAATTTGTATTTTTTCCATAAACTGCTGTCGAACGCAAACGGAATAGCGCTGTGCCGTAACACCACCACTACACTGCAATCTTTTGGCAGCGAGCCGGTTTTGCCGTTTGTAATTAAAAATATCCTGGGCCAGGCGAAAGGCATCAGCCCTTCGGGGTGGGTGGCATCAAAAATTATACGGTGTTTGCCCTTTATCTGGCCAAACCAGGCGTCGGGACTTTCGGGATCAACAATTTCGTGGTTTGTTTTTGCCAAAGGTTCGGCATTTAAACGTTGAGGCAGTAAGGATGCCAGCCCCAGTGAAGCAGCCCCGGCTGCAATAGCGCCGATAAAGCCACGGCGATGGGTGGTTGGGGGGACTTTATTGAATAGCATTTTGTAGGTTTATAAGGGAGAAATATAGGTATTAAAATATGTATTTGTAAATTGGATAGCAACCATGCAGGATATATTTAATTTAATTGAATCTATCCTAATTCTTCGCCCCCAACCCCGCCGGCATTGTTCCAATAATATCCTGCTGAAAAAGCCCCGCTTCAGAATAAGGTATGGCATGGCCCGATTTTTCGAACAAAAACAATTGTTTTTTTGGCGCCTTCAACACCTTAAAATAAGCTTCTGAAATTAAGTGATTGGTTTGCTGATCGTTTTTTCCCACAAAGAAATAAACCGGACATTGTACTGCCGGTAACTCCTTAATAAGATTATGCGGCGATGCTTCGTTAAAGAGCGTGATGATCCATTTATGATCGGGCGACATAAAATAGTCTTTTAAGGTTTTATCATCAATTTTCTGCCCGTCAAAAAAGAACAGCCATTTGCGGGCGTAAAACACCTCATCCATATTCTCAAAAGGGATCTTCACTTTTGCCAGTTCGGCTATGGCGGTTTTGTTATTGCTTTTTTGAGCTTTTTCCTTCAGCATTTTCAGGCTCATCCGTTCACTTTCCAACTGGTTGATCACCGGGCTTACCGCGAAATAAGCATAAAGCTTTTGGGGGTAGCGGTTAGCCATATCAAAACCCAAAACCGTCCCCCATGACCATCCCATCACAAATAATTTTTGCCGGTGAAAATGTGCGAGTAAATAATCGGCCACCTGGTGCGCATCGTTCTCACATACCTGTAGGGTAATAGGTATTGGCGATTTATTCAGTTTTTGGGTTTCTCCGCATCCGCGCTGGTCCCACTCCACCAGCACAAAATGTTTCTTTAATTCAGCGGTGAAAACGTCTGATTGCCCTATGCTCGACTCTCCCGGTCCGCCGGTGATAAACAGCAGCAACGGATTGCCCCTATTCACCCCATTTATGGTAATATATTGTTTGATACCACCGATGGATACAGTGGCCGTGCTGTCGATAGCGGTTTTTGCGGCAGCAGCACCCGCCAAACCTGCAAGCAGGGTAATGAGGAAAAGTTTTTTCATTGTAGTGACGATTAATCAGGTTGAATAATTGTTGGATAAATTTAAGGTTAATTTCCGTTGGTTTGACAGCAGTACAAGCAAAAGTTAAATGGGGATGAAAGATTTATTATTGGTTCAAGTCGTGTTTGCATAATTATTCTGTGCCCTGTGAAACAGCAAATTATGGTTTACAAAGGTTAACACTTTTTGAGATTTTCTATATCTAAATATCTAAAAATAAAATAGTTGATTAAAAATCATGGTTTACACACATAAACCATGGTTTTGGGTTATTTTCCGTTCCCGCAGGGTCTCTCGCAGAGGACCCTGCGATGCGAAATTCAAGTTTGGACACTTTGCAAACCTGTATTAGCCAGCATGGTGCCTTTTAGGTGCCCCTGCGAAGACAAGGCGTTCCACTTTTGCATTTTTGGAACACCTGACACAAAGTGGAACATACTGATTATCATTCGATCCATTTTTAGCAAATGACTAAATTTATGTAAATAGCTGATTATCAGGCTCCATAAATCCATCTTTTATCAAATCGATGAAACTATCTAATTATCACAACATTAGCTAAAAACCGGGCAATTTTTTCCACATTCCTGATAGCCAGCGCGAATTTGTCTTTACCTTTTTAGGTGGACTAATTATGGCGGCCACTACAAAAGATATGGCAACCTAAAGCCACTAATCATCGCACACTTTTTGACTGATTGAGCAGCCAACACATTTTTACACTACTTCATCAAGTAATCATGCCGTTTAAATTGTTAGATGTCCAGGCGACACAATTGGGCGGGCGGGACAAATTGCAGGACAAAAAATAAAGACTGAGCTAAGTAACAAGAAAGGAATATGTTACTCTAATAATTGATAGACAATCAGTTAATAATTTTAGTTTTTATGAAACCGGAACTAATCTTCAAATTAAGGGTAACAGCTATTATATTAATTGCTGTTGGTTATGGCTGGGCAGGTGGTCATTTTATCCCTTCCGATTCGCCCGCTATTGCTTACCTGTTCCAGGCAGTTGTAATCGCTATATTATTGGTATTGGCACTTGGTTTCTTCAGTATTCCGCGGCCAAAATGGGCCCTTAGGGGATTGACTATTTTTGCCGCCATTTCATTAGTAATTAATGTCGCTAATATTATAAAAGGCGCAAGCGGAGCCGAAAGCTCATTTGGCTCACATAATACATTGGCCGACCTGGTGCCGATAGGCATATTGATAGTGAGTGAAATTCTGTGGTTGACATTAACGATATATGCTGCCCCAAAAACCGAAGTAAAAACGGAAACGCACAATAGCTAAAAATAACTTCCATCCCCGCCACGCCGCTCGCCGGGGAAACACCAACGTACGGTAAGCCTACTTTTCCCTTCTCTATACCATAGAGAAAGGGCGTTGATCACAACGACAAAAACCACCCAGGCGTTATATTTTTTAACCCTTATTTATCCTCCTGCTCATCCGGATGCCTCTTCAACAACCCGGTGATAAACAACTGCCATTTATTTAGTTTCTTATCAAACTCTAAAACCTGCAACGCGCTAAAAGGTATTTTAATACTGATATGGGCGCCGTCTTTATTTTCTATGGTTAGGGCACCATTTAACTTTTCAACCCGCGATTTAATATTGCCGAGCCCCATGCCGCTTCCGTCCGATTTGTTATTTTTTTCAACTATGCCCACGCCGTTATCATTAACGGCAAGATACAGGGTTTGTGCATCTGTAGTCATCTGCAATTCGATGGTGGTTGCTTTTGAATGCTTAATGGCGTTATGCACCAATTCTTTAACTAAGAGGTAGATGTTTCTGCGGCTTAACCCGGTAATGGTCAAATCAGGAATTTCATCAGGCAACTCCGATTCAAAATCTATATCAGAGTGTTCAAATAGTTTATTAACCTGGAAATAAGTGTAATACAGCAGGTTCTGCAGGTTATCATTGCCCACACTCGTGCTCCATATAACTTCGCGTATTTTTACAGACAAATCCTTTACCATGCTTTTTATCTCGTCAACCTCCGGCGCTGCATGCTCGCTTTTGCTGGCTTTGTCGGCTAAGTTCTGAATGGCAAATACCCCCGAGCCAATCTCGTCGTGCATTTCAGAGCTTATCCGTTGCCTTTCAGTTAAAATTAGCTGCTGCTGGGTGTCAAATGCTTTTTTCAGCGATAACCGTTTAAGCAACATGAATACATAACCGTAAAAAACGAAACACAGGAACACAAACCCCAACATTATTTTAAAGGCCAGGCTACCCCACCAGGGGGCCTCAATTCTGAAATTATAAGTTATCATGCTATCGGCCGTACCCAGGCGTGGGTCTATAGCAATAGCTTTTAAAGTATATCTGCCGGGCATTAACGATGAAAAGTGGATGGCGCGCTCTCCGGGTTCGGTTGTTTGCCAGGCGCTGTCGGTTTTTGTGGCCAGGCAATACCTGATATAAACCTCCTGCGATTTTTTGTAAGTTGGTATGCCAATATCAAAAACGATGTTGTTTTCCGAATAGGGTAATTTCCGGCTGCTGTCGCCTGTGGCTATTTTATTGTTTACCTTAACGTATAATAAATAGTTTTTCAGTTTTTTTTCGGCTGTAGGTTTTTGCAGCGGAAAATTATCCAGCCCCGATGGCGTTGCAAAGTAAATTTTAGGGCCTAATCCATCCAAATCGAACACCTCCGATGCACTGCGATCCGGAAAACCGTAATTGTTGGTTAACATCCCTGTTTCTGTATTAAACAGCTGCAATGGCCCCGTCCCTAATATCCATAAATTTTTATCAATAGGCTTAATCTTGAATATCGACTTTGAAAACAGCCCGTTTTGAACGGAGATATGTTTGATATTGTTTTTTTCGATAATCAGCATGCCGTTGCTAATAGTGCCGATATGTAGCCGGTGATCCATGTAGGATAATGAGGCAGCGTAAACCTGCTCATTATTAAATAAAAACGGCTTCATACCGTTCTTATCAATTTTGTACAGTGCGGTTTTAAAGGTTACATACAACGCAGCCTCGTCCGGAAAATAGGCAATTGCGCGTGACCGCAACCTGATGTAAAAATAATTATTGACCGCGTCGTATTTAAACACATGGCCAAATGCATCCGCAATTTGCTGGTTTAGCCGCTCCGATTTTTCGTGCGGAATCACATACAAGCCGCTTGTTGCTGCAATATAGGTGGCCTTGTCGTCGTTACTTAGTGCCTTTGCTGTTTTAACATCAACCAACTCGGTAACCTTTTTGGAAGGTATATTCATCCGGTAGGTATTGATAGACGATGCGATGATGTAATTATCCTTATCGATAGCCGCGATAAAGTAGATGGACCCCGTGGGCGCTATTTTCATCTTAAAACTAACGGCCTTTGAAGCAGGATCGTAAAGGATCAGGAAGCCCTTTTGCGTGCCCAGCAGCAACTTGCCCTGGTAATTCCGCACACTAACTACAAGGTCGTCGTTATCCAACCCCGGGATAATGGTTTTATCAGCAATATCCTTTTTGTATTGTATCAACAGCCCGTAGTACACGCTTCCGTACCATTTATTCCCTTCAAGGTCGGTAACTATGCACGATAGATTATGCCCCGTTATTTTTTCGCCATTTTTTAACGAATAGCTGTAGCTACCCGTGTTTACCCATTGATTATCTGCCGAAATAGATAACGTATTTATAAAGCCATTAAAGGCTATTTGCTTAACTTGTTTTACCGTGTCGTTTTGCAGCACCAGCTTTTTAACTATGCCGGCGGGGTTAATCATCATGTACGCTGTATCGCGGTAGGTATTACTTGCCAGCAGGTAAACATTGCCGTCAGGTTCGGCATCGCCTTTATAAGCCAGCTTTTTTATACCCGATGCTTCATTATACGAATACCAAAGTTTATTACCATAAATTAATACCTGGTTCTGCATTAACGACAGGTTTGCTGTAAAGGTACCTTTTGCCAGGTATTTTCCCTTTAGGGTTTTAGTATCCAGCACAAAAAGACCCTTGTCGGATGTTGCCAAAAGCTGGTCGTGAAAAACCACCAGGCGGGGAAAATTGCGCTCGTTTTTGTAGTGATAATCTTCAAGCAACGTTACCTTTTCGTTCTCGATATAAAAAATTTGCCCGTTGAAATTATTGAACCAAATGCGGCCGTAATTGTCTTCCTGTAAATTGGTACACCCCAACGAAATTTGTTTCGGATGGCTAAAATGCACACAGTTGATACCGTCGAAGCGGCTAACGCCAAAATCGCTGGCTATCCATAAAAAACCATGCTTATCAACGTGCATATCGTAAACCTCTTTGGTAGGAAACTCAAAAGCCGGTTTAACCAGGTTATCCTGTGCCTTTAAGCCGACAAAAGCAAGCAGTAAAAAGGCGGTTAAGGTAATTTTAAAAAGTAACGGCTTGTACATTAGTCAGATAATTTAACGGTAAATGTACTTGTTTTAACGTAAACATAAACATTCAGGTTAGGCCGAGCAGATACCGGCGTTCTATTTTACAAGATGAACAGGCGAAACACTCTGACTATCAATAGTTATTCTTTACCATTTCTTGTCTCTTGGTTCTTGACTCTTGATTCTCGGCTCTTATCTCTTACCTCTTATCACTCACGTCTTCTTCGCCGACTTACCGAATCCGTATTTAATGTTATAGCTGAGGGTTTGGGTGCTCCAGTAACCGCAATCAATAACCCGGCGGATGGTAATAATCGGATCCTCCTGGTCGCGGGGCTGGTCGAGTTGAAAAGCTGCCAGGAAGCCGCGTTTGTGCAGTTCGGGTAAATGCGCGTGGTTCCACAAGCCGTAAGGATAGGCAAAATATTTTACTGGTTTCCCGGTCAGCAATTCCAGCTTTTGTGTGGGTACATCAAGCTCCTGGTTCAGTTGCGCGCCTTTCAGCTTCTTGAAATTAGTATGAGTTAGCGTATGGCAGGCAATTATGTTACCCTCATTAGATAATTGCCTAACCTGCCCACGGTTCATAAAGCCCTTATTTTTGGCGATATTGTTGAACACGATAAAATACACCCCTTTAAAACCATATTTCTGCAACTCCGGACGGGCAACATTAAACTGATCGGCATCGGTATCGTCAAAGGTGAGCATAATTGACTTTTGCGGCAGCGGTGTGCCTTTGTTTAAATAGCTATACAGCTCATCGGGCAGTATGGTATGGTAGCCGCTATCGGCCAGCATTTTTATATGTGCCTTAAAAGCTGCAGGCGGGATAATGTAGTCCTTGTCAATTTTGCGGTCGGTAGGCCGCCAGTCGCGTATCTGGTGATAACACAATATAGGTATTTGTTTGCGCTGCAAAACAGCGGTTTGAGCATTTGAAAATTGAACGCAAAACAGCAGGCAAAGGGGTAACAGATTTTTATACACGGTAAAGGTATTTGGTATAAAAATATAAAAAGAGTGAATGTTGTGGTAGTTTTTTGAAAAATAATTTGTGGGGGAATTTGGGGTGCAGCGGGGGCGGGTTTGCGTTACAAAGCGTTCCATTTTTACTTCCCGTCCCAGCAGGGTCTCTCGCAGGACCCTGCGCTGCGAATGTCATTTTTGGGCACAGTTGGAAACCTGCCTCCGCCCCGAGGGTCCCTTTCAGGAGACCCTGCGAAGACATTAAAAAAATGTAAAAAGAGTGGATGGTGTGGTAGTTTTTTGGGGGATAATTTATAGGGGGTATTTGCGGAGCACCGTGATCGGTTTTGGTTCTAAAGCGTGACATTTTTTCCGTTCCCGCATGGTCTCTCGCAGAACACCCTGCGCTGAGCGTTAATGTGGTGTGAATGCGAATTATTATATTTACCTCATGGCCATCCGTACCAAACACCAAATCACAGACAATTGCTGGTTTATAACCTTTACCTGTTATAACTGGTTGCCACTATTTGAAAATACGCAATCGTACCATCTCGTCTACAATTGGTTAAAATTGGCTGATGATAAAAATGGACTTAAGAACGCGATTAATGAAATTGAAAAGTACTTCAATGAACAATAAGTATCATTTCCCTAATGGAAATACCGCCCTGCAAAGCCTGGCCGGCTCTTTTAAAGCAATAAAAAACCCGCTAAGCTATACCTCCATACAAATGGAAAAGTTTTCTGGTACCTATTCCGGGTTTATACCGGGGAAAGGACGGGTAATAGTTACTCAGGATAGTGCTTTTATTAATTATGTCTTTCGGGAAAATCATACCAATTATCAAAAGGCTAAGTTGGATACAGACTTAATGGCGAAGCAATTAGGAACCAGCCTTCTTTTTGCAAACGGGGATGATTGGCGGAGGCAAAGGCGGCTTATACAGCCGGCTTTTCACCATGCCGGAATACACAAATTGTATGAAACAGTGATTAATACCGTTAATGCACACATCGCCAATTTCCAGCAGGGAAAACAGATAGATGTTTATCCGCTGATGCGGGAACTCTCTTTTTCGGTGTTAACCAATTCGTTATTCAATATTGACATGTCCCGTAAGATGACTGATGAGTTATGCCGCGCCTTTATAGAGCTGCAAGCTTTTATGACCAGGGATGTTCTTCAGCCTTTCAGGAGGCTTTTATACCCGTTAACTGGAGAAGAGAAAAAACTGGCTAAACAGTGGGACGGCATTAGGGATATGTTAAAAGGCATTATCGCACGGCGCAAGTCAGATAAAATTGAATATAATGACCTGCTGGATATGCTGCTAAATGCCCTGTATGAAGACACCGGCGAAGCTATGTCTGAAGACCAACTGATCAGCGAACTGCTCATCCTGCTTTTTGCAGGGCATGAAACAACCGGCAGCACCCTTTCATGGTTATTATACCTTATTGCTTCAAATCATACAGTTTATGAAAAATTGGCAGACGCAATAGTAAAAACTGATATGTTGGATAGCCCACGCAATAACTATATAAATGCCATAATTAACGAAGGCATGCGCCTATATCCCGCAGTGTGGATAAACGAACGTGTTGCTATAAAAGACGATCAATTTGATGGCTTTTCGTTTCCTGCGGGCACCAGCATTTTGACTTATATTTATGGGATGCACCGTTGTGAAGCCTATTGGAAGGATGCTTCAACGTTTAATCCTGAACGGTTTTTAACGCCGGAAGGGGTAATTGATAAGAATATTAAAAATTACTTTCCCTTTGGAGCCGGGCCAAGAATGTGTGTGGGGAATAATTTTGCCATGGCCGAAATGGCGTTTGTTCTTTACGCTATTTTTAAAACCTTTCATATCAGCACCACTGAAAAAACTCCGACAGCATGGCCCTTGCTTACATTACGTCCTCGTGAGGTTATTCTCAATATTAAGAGGATATGATGGAAAAGACCATTTATTTATACTGTAGACTGTGTCTATGGATTACTATGCTGGTAGTCTGTAACTACCGTCCGGCGGAAAAGCAATAAACATCAATAGCCGAAGCGTTTATAAAACAACACCACAACAAATCATTTCCACAGTCGCAACATTGGAGACACAGTCTCCCGCCATATTGCAGCGGCCTATCTACGCTTAAAGCCGCAAATCCACACCTTTGTTATTTTGCTTTAAAACAATTAATATTGGTCTTTGTACTATGTCCAACTTCGGCGAAATGCCGGAACCCCTAAAATGTAAAAATGGAACTGGAGAAACATTATTCAAACCGAAGCGGATGGCTGCGTGCGGCTGTTTTGGGCGCAAACGACGGTATACTTTCAACAACAAGTATAGCAATTGGCGTAGCTGCTGCCAGCAGTACCAGGAGTCCGATCATCCTTGCAGCCTTAGCCGGATTAGTAGCGGGTGCATTATCAATGGCCGCGGGTGAATATGTTTCGGTTAGTTCGCAATCAGATATTGAAACGGCAGACCTGGCCCGGGAAAAGAAAGAATTGGAAACCATGCCCGAAATTGAACTAAAAGAGCTGGCGAAAATATATGAAAAAAGAGGTTTAGACAGCGAATTGGCGATGCAGGTAGCCGGGCAGCTTACCAAACATAACGCACTGGAAGCGCATGCCAAAGACGAATTGGGAATTAACGAATTCACTCAACCGAAACCATTGCAGGCAGCCTTCGCGTCAGGGGCATCATTTATTTCGGGTGGCATCCTCCCTTTTTTGGTTTCGCTATTTGCCCCGGTAGGTTTGATGGTTGTTTTGTTATATGCTTTTGCAATTGTGTTCCTGGCATTGTCGGGTGGGGTGGCTGCAAAAGCAGGTGGCTCAAACATGCTAAAAGGTATAGTGCGGATTTGTTTTTGGGGAACTATCGCCATGGGCCTTACAGCTTTTGTAGGGTACTTATTTGGCGTAAAAACTGCATAAGCGCAAGTGGGCTGTCCGAAGTTTCCAACGTCCGACCACTAAGCCTGTAGTAATTATAACTACAGCAGGCTTAGTGACTGCTGCTATGATTCGGCGATAACATCCGGATGCGCATTTACAGTTGCAGGTGAAGAGAATTATTTGGAATTGACCGCAGGTCAAAA
>JABDBM010000113.1 GCA_013288685.1 Bacteroidota bacterium
TCACCACTTCTAATTTGACTGGTCCGCAAGGCCTGGCAGGAGCAACAGGTCCTCAGGGTACAACCGGCGCCACCGGTGCAACTGGTTTAACCGGGGCGACTGGTCCTCAAGGTCCTGCCGGAGCAGCAGGTTCAACTGGCGCAACCGGGCCTCAGGGTGCGACCGGAACAAGCGGAAAAGGGATATCATCAACAGTAGATAATGGCAACGGCACTTTCACCATTACTTATAGTGACGGGACAACTTTCACTACCTCTAATCTAACCGGTCCGCAAGGTTTGGCAGGAGCAACCGGTCCTCAGGGAACAACAGGAGCCACCGGGGCAACAGGTTTAACCGGCGCAACTGGCCCGCAAGGCCCAACCGGTGCAACAGGCGCTACAGGTCCGCAGGGAACTGCGGGAACTGCAGGTGCAACCGGAAAAGGCATATCATCAACAGTAGATAATGGCAATGGTACTTTTACCATTACTTATAGCGATGGAACAACTTTCACTACTTCTAATTTAACCGGTCCGCAAGGTGTGGCGGGTGCAACCGGTCCTCAGGGTACAGCTGGCACGACTGGAGCTCAGGGTGCCACAGGCGCAACCGGAAAAGGGATATCTTCAACAGTTGACAATGGCAACGGCACGTTCACCATTACTTATAGCGATGGCACAACATTCACCACTTCTAATTTGACTGGTCCGCAAGGCCTGGCAGGAGCAACCGGTCCTCAGGGTACAACCGGCGCCACCGGTGCAACTGGTTTAACCGGCGCGACCGGTCCTCAAGGTCCATCTGGTGCAACAGGCGCTGCAGGTCCGCAGGGAACTGCAGGAACCACAGGTGCAACCGGAAAAGGCATATCCTCAACAGTAGACAATGGCAACGGCACTTTCACCATTACTTATAGTGACGGAACAACTTTCACTACCTCTAATCTAACCGGTCCGCAAGGTTTGGCAGGAGCAACCGGTCCTCAGGGAACAACCGGTGCAACGGGACCGACTGGATTAACTGGTGCAACCGGTCCGCAAGGTACCGTCGGTGCAACTGGTCCTCAAGGTGCAACTGGCGCGAATGGAGCCACTGGTTTAACCGGCGCAACCGGTCCGCAAGGCCCTGTCGGTGCAACCGGACCTCAGGGTACAACTGGCGCAGCAGGCGCAACCGGAAAAGGGATATCATCAACAGTAGATAACGGCAACGGCACTTTCACCATAACTTATAGTGACGGGACAACTTTCACTACCTCTAATCTAACCGGTCCGCAAGGTTTGGCAGGAGCAACTGGTCCCCAGGGTACAATCGGTGCAACGGGCGCAACTGGTTTAACAGGCGCAAACGGTCCGCAAGGCCCAGCCGGTGCAACGGGTCCGCAGGGCACAACTGGAGCCACCGGAGCCACAGGCTTAACAGGTGCAACTGGTCCTCAAGGTACTACAGGCGCAACTGGCCCTCAGGGTGCAACTGGCGCAACAGGAGCGACCGGAAAAGGTATTTCTTCCACCGTTGACAACGGCAATGGCACTTTTACCATAACCTACAGTGACGGAACGACGTTCACTACCTCTAATCTAACCGGGCCGCAAGGTTTGACAGGTGCAACAGGTCCTCAAGGCACAACTGGCGCAACTGGGGCAACAGGTTTAACTGGTGCGACTGGTCCACAAGGCCCCGTCGGCGCAACCGGCCCTCAGGGTACAACTGGCGCAACAGGTGCAACTGGTTTAACCGGTCCGCAAGGCCCAGCCGGAGCGGCAGGTGCAACTGGGCCCCAGGGCGCAACCGGATCAACCGGAAAAGGCGTATCATCCACAGTAGATAACGGCAATGGTACTTTTACCATTACGTATAGTGACGCAACGACTTTCACCACTTCTAATTTGACAGGTCCGCAAGGAGCTGCAGGAGCGACTGGCATTCAAGGTCCTGTCGGAGCCACCGGAGCCACTGGTCCGCAAGGCCCGGCTGGAGCAAATGGCGTAACAGGGAAAGGAATATCCTCAACTGTTGACAATGGCAACGGGACATTTACAATTACCTATAGCGATGGCACAACGTTCACCTCGGCAAATTTGACAGGTCCGCAAGGCGCGGCCGGAGCCACTGGGCCAACTGGTTCACAGGGTCCAGCAGGCCCGATTGGTCTTCAAGGAGCTACTGGTGCAACCGGCGCAACAGGCCCGCAGGGCCAGGGTGGTATAACACAAGGCACAGGTATAATTTCGGTTACCGGTAGCGGAACATCAGCATCACCTTACGTCGTGTCAGCATCATCCGCTAATGCTTTAACAAACGCGGTCAATACAATCACTTCAACAGTGGACGGAGTGTCAGCAACCGCACCTGCGGTCAATACCGTAACCAATGGACTGATCGGTAGCCAACTGACCACCAAAGTAAATGGCGTGGCATCAACGCCTGTAGACCTGAGTTCTGCCGTGACTGCAGCAACAAGTGTCTCAAACACCTCAACAGTAAACAACTTCACTACTACAGTAAATGGGGTAACAAGCAGTGGTGCACCAATTATTAACACAAACGCGACCAGCTTAAGCGGAACAAATCTGATTACTACTGTAAACGGCAAAGCAAGTACTGCGTTAGATTTGACACCTGCCATTTCAACGTTACAGCCGTGGTTTGTGCAGAGTACAACTACGCCGGCCACGCTTAATACTCAAAATATTTTCACCATGGGTAAAGTAGCAATAGGACAGAATGCTCCTTTTGGTACACCAGCTAATGAAATGCTTTCTATAAATGGCGCTATCAGAACAACCAGTAGTGTATATGCGGATTATGTGTTTGAAGATTATTTCGATGGGCAATCAAAATTAAACACCGGCTATAAATTCAAAACCTTAAATGAAGTAGCCTATTTTATTAAGACAAATAAGCATTTACCAGGTGTAACTCCAATTAATGAATTAATAAAAACGTCAAAAGGTTATTCTTTTAACTTAACGGAACTGTCTGTACAATCATTAGAGAAGCTGGAGGAACTTTATCTATACGTAATCGATCAACAAAAGCAAATAGACGAAAAAAACAAGGAGGTTGAAGCGCTTAGAAAGTCGCAGGAACAAATGAATGAGCGGTTGGAGAAACTTGAGAAACTTTTGCTTGATAACGAAAAAAAATAATAGAAACTATAATAGCCTAATATGAAAATTCATAAACTACTTTTGCTACTCTTGCCGTTGTTAGTTGCTTTATCGCCAATATGGGCGCAAACAAAAATAGGCGGAAACCTTTCCAGCACTAACCCTGGCGCGGCCCTGGAGATTGGCAGCGTAAACCAGGGGCTTTTAATGGCGCGTGTGTCTCTTACAACTACCACCATGTGGGCGCCACTTATAGGTACGGCTGCTGCTGGCATGATGGTATTTAATACCAATACGACACTTACTGCGGGCAGCTCAGCCTATCCGGTGCTTAGCGGTGGTGTTGGTATATATTTTTGGGATGGCATAGGATGGATTGGCGTGTCGACAGATGCAATTAGTCCATTTTGGAAAATTACTGGTAATGCGGGCACCACAGCAGGCACAAACTTTCTAGGTACAACCGACAATATTAATTTAGTTTTTAAAAGAAACAGCGTTCAAGCCGGCTTACTGGACGCAAGTAATACTGCCTTTGGCGTAGGTGCATTATCCGCTGTAACAACAGGTGCCAATAATACAGCATTGGGAGTCAATGCCCTCTCTACAAACACCATAGGTGGCAATAATATAGCTGTTGGTTATAACCAAAATGCAGTTAGCGCCACTGCAAGCAACCAATTGAATATTGGAGGTGCTATTTTTGGCACTGGGCTTACGGGTACTGCTTCTGCCCCGGCAGGAAATATAGGCATCAATACTACGACACCCGGAAATAGTCTTGAAGTTAATAGCGGCATTGCTGGTTCAAGCGGGGTGCGCCTTACACAAGTGCAAAATAGTACTACTGGCGCTTCGGCAAACTCAGTCAACGGTAAATATTTATCGGTAGATGCCAGCGGAAACTTGGTGCTGGCAAATGCTTCCGATCCAACTGTTGAGGTGAGCGGCCTGGCGGCAAGTCTAACCAGTCCCAATAGTTTTTCCGGTGGCGCGTTCCTCCCGAATACTCCTGCCAATATAAATTATGTTTATATTAATGACACAGATGGCAGCCTTTGGACATATAATGCAGGCTCAGGCCTTTATCAGAGTTATACTACAACGCCAAGTACAGAGTGGTATCTGTCATCAGGAACTACTGATGCCGGTAGCAATAAAACAGCCGCTATTTACCGCGCAGGCAGAGTAGGTATCAATACCACAGTACCTGGCACTAACCTCGAAGTAAATAGCGGAACCGCAGGTTTGAGCGGAATGCGTTTTACACAAGTTCTGAACAGCTCAACGGCAACTTCGGCAAGTTCTGTAAATGGTAAATATTTGTCGGTTGACGCAAACGGAAACATAGTACTCGCAAATGCTTCAGATCCGACAGTAGATGTTACTGGCCTGGCAGCAGGTTTAACAAGTCCCAATTCCTTTTCGGGCGGAACGTTTACCCCTGCAACGCCCGCCAACCCAAACAATGTTTATATTAATGATATAGATGGCACCCTCTGGACTTATAACACCAGCACCGGTTTATATGCAAGCTATACGGCACCCGCAAGCACGGAGTGGTATCTTTCATCTGGAACTACAGATGCAAATAGCAATAAAACGGCTGCCGTCTACCGGACAGGGAACGTTGGCATCGGCACTACCACACCCAATAGGGCTCTGGAGGTGTCTGCAGTGGCTGGAACGCCGCCTATAAGAACTACTAACATGAATAGTTCGTCCGCAAGTATGACGGGCACTTTGAAAAGTGTTGTGGTTAATTCGAGCGGCGATTTTGGAGTGAGCAATAGCGTAAACAGTATTGCCAAAATTGTGAACTCCAGCGTTCCTGTTACGCTCGACAGCCTACAGGTTGAGGTTTCCGGCAACGGCAGTGGTTTCATGTTGGCATCTACCGCCGGCACACTTAGTGTGGTGGTGGCAGGATGGACAAATTATAGCTTCAAATCAACATCTAATATGGCCTGGTTTAGTTCAGGTACCACTGGGGTCAGTTTAACGACAACATTTGCCTGCCCCTTTGCGTGGAGCGGTAATATTGACGGGGGCAATGCTATAAAGGTATTTGTTACCGATCTGACGCATAAACATGGTTACGAAATAACAATAGTAATGGGACCGCCCGTATCACTGGTAGGAACAAATCCCAATGTTTTTAATAATAACCTGGTTGAAATACGACGAATGCTATAAGGCTGGGAGGCCTTGTATTCCACGATATTAGTCAGATGGCTGCCGTTTTGAAAAAAGGTGATAGATGAGTGATAGGGGATAAATGAGGTGACAGGGGATAAGTGAGGTGACAGGGGATAAATGAGGTGATCGGGTATAAGTTAGGTGATGGGGATAAGGATAACGGCAGCGTCTGACTATTTTTTCTTTTTATATTTTATTAATGGGAGGACACGGGGCGAAAATGGAGTTTAATAGAGATTTTAATATAGGAGGGATTTTGACATGAAAAGTAGGTCAAGCAAGGTGGCAATATTATTACTTCCTTTTTTGCTATATGTTTTCTGTGTTAATGCTCAAACAGGATTGGGGAGTATGACGGTGGATAATTCATTTGTTTATGTCTCGGCCGGAGCAACAGAATTGCGTTTTTCTGAGGGTATCTATTTTGGCCCCAACGCCAATTGGGTAGTTGACGGAACGCTTGAAATATGGAGCAAAAATATCTGGATTGCACCAACAGCCACATTTACCGGAACGGGTAAGATCGTGATTTATAACCCCGGGAATAATCCATACTATCCACATATGAGTTCGGGGCCAACGACTATTGATGGAAACAACGGTAACTTTCTTAAACTGTTGGTAGAAAATCAAAACAATCAAGATGTGGTTTTAAGTGATATCAAAGATCCCGGATACGGTACAATCAATCCTGTAGGTGAATCTTCGGCGGCATTAAATATTGGAGCGACGCTTAACCTGGCCATTGATCATGCCAATATTGTACTTAACGGGAACAATCTGTCATTCAATGCCAATGGTAATATAATTAACTACGATCAGAAGCGAATGATATCCACCAATAATAGCACAACGGGGCACGTTGCCAAAGAATTTGCGGATAGTTCTTCGTTCGTATTTCCTGTTGGAATAGATGATGGCGATTACACTCCGGTGACATTAACACCTTCATCTCCCGGCAAAATATATGTAAGTGTCCAGGATTATACAGCGTCTTCAACCAAAGGGTTCAATACTGAGCAAGGTATGGACAGAAGCTGGCAAATTTTCGCATCAGCCCCTATAAAAGTAACCATGACTTTACAGCATAACGGAATTACCAACGGTACATTATTCAAAGATGCAACTGCTGAAATAGCTCAGTATGACGGCGGTAGCAAATGGAATTTTTTAAAGACTTTAAATCCGTCCGCAGGCGTTCAAACCAGCTATGGAGTAGGTTTAGTATCAGATGTTTTGCGTGATGGCGTTTGGTTTACTAAATACTCAGAAGCAGGCTTTTTTATCCCGAATTTATTTACTCCTAACGGGGACGGCGTCAACGATACCTTTGTGATTAAAGGGCTTGACAGGTTTGCAGAAAACGAACTTGTTATTGTTAACCGCTGGGACAGTGAAGTATATAAGCAAACCAATTATCAAAATAACTGGACCGGTAACGGTTTAAATGAAGGTACCTATTATTATATACTGAAAGTTAAACAAACCTCTGCCTCTGAATGGAAGGTATATAAGGGTTATATCACCTTAGTAAGAGCCTTCCACAGGTAATAAGTCTGTTAAAGGAAAAGTTAAAATTATCATTAAGTAATTTGATGATGACATATTCAAATTATAGTAAAAAATGAAGAATATACTGATACTGTTAGTAGTTGTATTTGGATGTGTTCAATTCGCTGAAGCGCAACAGGATGCACAATTTAGTCAATATATGTTTAATGGGATATATATAAACCCAGCCTATGCCGGCTATAGGGAACAGTTGAATGTGCAGGGATTTTTCAGAACTCAATGGACTGGAATATCCGGTGCGCCTGTAACCGAGTCGGCAAGTATAGATGCGATCGCAAATGACAACAAGGTAGGTTTAGCTTTTTTGATATCAAATGATGCTTTGGGGGCACAGCGAAATTTAGAGTTTTATGGGAATTACGCTTATCGCCTACAGTTGAATGACGACGAAAGCAAGCGCCTGGCTTTTGGCCTGGGGATAGGTGCCGTTCAACTGGGGATAAATGGCGCGATGCTGCACCCTGATGACCCTGAGGTTTATCAGCCCACAGGTTTTCAAAGTATAATTGTTGCTGATGCGCGTGCAGGGGTATATTATTCTGATAATAGGTTATATGCTGGTCTTTCGGCAGACAACCTGGTTGCCGATTTTTACAAAATACCTGCAAGTTCTTTCATCCCTCAGCAAAAGCCACATATCTATTTAATGGCTGGCATGCTTGTTCCTCTGTCGGAGGATGTTCTGCTAAAACCTTCTTTCCTGTTGAAAGATGATATGGCGGGGCCCACAAGTTTAGATTTAACAACATTTATTATCTTGAAGGGCGCGGTGTGGATCGGGTGTTCTTACCGTACCGATATAAAATCGATCAATAAACCTTACCTACAGCAAAATTTAACTCAAGGCAATTCATTAGTTGCAGCGGTTCAGCTGCTTGCAGCTAAGAATTTCCGTATCGGTTATGCTTACGATATGTCTGTAGGGGCGTTGGCCGGCTACAGCGGCGGCACACATGAAATATCATTAGGATATTTCTTTGATAATAAAGATGCGAGAATGAGAACCCCAAGATATTTTTAATAGAAAAATTAATTCAAATGAGACGATTATTAGAGTTAAGTCCCACATCAGTCTTCGGCGCTGGGTTGAAAGTAAAAAAGGGACTCAGGATTACATCCGAATCCAGGCTCAAGGTTTTCGAATTGAGACTTTCGATTAAGGTGTTGCTCATATTGTTGTTCCTGGCTTTTAGTCAGCCTGCAAACGCTCAGTATGTTATCAAAGAAGCTGACACTAAATATGAGTTGTTCGATTACAAAGAGGCTATTGGCTTGTATGAACAGGCATACAAAAAAAAACAAACTTTACATGCGGCGGAACGCCTTGCTTCATGTTATTCCCTGGTGCAAAATTATAAGGAAGCAGAATACTGGTATGGCATAGCAGCATTTTTACCAGGGAGCGCTCCGTTAAACTTGTTCAACTATGCGCGAAGCTTGCAAAGCAATGCTAAATACATCAAAGCCAGGGATATGTTTATGAAATACGGCTCTCTGGATGATAAGGTAACCCCAGAACAAAAAAACGTCTGGATTTTATCATGCGACTCCGCACTTATGTGGATGAATGCACCGCGTCATGTAGCGATTGAGAACTTGGAAGCACTAAATACCCCGAAATCGGACTGGGGGGCGGTGGCTTACGGTCGCGATGTTGTTTTTGCTTCAGACAGGATGGACATGCCGGATTATTTAAATGTAACACAAAAGGAGAATCATCCGTTTTTGACATTTGACGACGGACACTTGCCTGGCAAAAAAAATTACGGGTGGACCGGAAACGGCTATTTGCGCCTGTATATACAAAGAGGCAATATATATTATTTCCCCGCACCGATAAAAACAGGTTACCACATAGGCCCGGCAAGTTTTACTGCTGATGGTAATGAGTTGTACTTTACGCTAACCCGTATCCCCAAAGAAAATGATTATGATGAAAAGGGGAATTTGAGGACAATCAATGTTGAAATATACAGCTCAAAAAAAGACAGTACAGGTAATTGGACACCTTCAGTTGCTTTTAAATACAATAAAATAAATGAGTACTCAGTCGGAGACCCATATATCAGCAGAGATGGGAAAACCTTGTATTTTGTATCAAATATGCCTGGTGGTAAAGGGGGGACGGATATTTACTATTGTACGAAAAAGGCTACAGGCGAATGGGATAACCCTGTTAACTTAACAGAAATCAACACTAACGGCAACGAACGAACCCCCAGTTTCGACAGCGAAAATAATTTTTATTTCAGCAGTGATGGCAGAATCGGTATGGGTGGGTTGGATATATTTAAATCAAAAGTTGTAAACGGAAATTTTTTGGATCCGGTAAACATGGGCTATCCGCTTAATTCGCCCCAGGATGACTTTGCTTACAATTCAAATAACCCGGATTCAGGTTATTTCGCGTCAAACCGGCCAGGAGGCTTAGGCAGCGACGATATTTACCGGGCCATAGCGAAAAAACCACAACGATTTGCGTTTGAACTGGAGGGAACCGCATACGATAAGCAAACAAAAAAGCCGATTGCCAATGCTGTGATTTCACTCACAAAAATTGGAGGACCTCCTTTAAACGTACAGGCAGATTCCGATGGCACGTTTAAATTTGATCTTGAGACCAATTCAAATTATAATTTAAACGGAAAGAAAGCAAATTTCAGAAGCGAATCGGTAAATCTGAGTACAGTGAATTTAACCAGCCCTACTCTAATAAAAGCGGATATTTATTTTGAAAAGATAGTGTTGAATGAGGAGATCGTTCTTGCAAATATTTATTATGATTTTGATTTATTTAACATTCGGCAGGATGCTGCAAAAGAGCTTAATAAGCTGGTTAAAATATTAAATGACAACCCTGCAATTTTTATTGAGCTTGGGTCTCACACAGACAGTCGTGGCAGCGATCAATACAATCAATGGTTGTCTGAGAAGAGAGCAAATTCAGTCGTTCGCTACTTAATAGACAGAGGAATCAATCAAAATCGAATTTTGGCGAAAGGTTATGGTAAAACACAATTACTGAATCGTTGTGACGATGGTATAAAATGTACCGAAGCGGAACAGGAGCTAAACCGAAGAACTGAATTTAAAATAATAAAACAATAAATTAAAAAATGAACAAACCTTTTCTGTATTGCAATCATTGTACACGCCCTTTTCATTACAGGTTAAAAAGGAATTGGATAGGAAGGAATCTGCTCTTTTTTTTACCTGTCAAAAAATTCTTTTGCGCTTGTTGCCTTAAAAGCCGGTATAGGATTATGACCGAGAAACAGGTACGCAAGTACAGCATCTAACATCATCGGAATTTTCTTTCAGATGTTGCAAATAGTTTAGGTATTCAAAAACGAAGCATATTAGTAAAATTCTCTGATTTTACTTTAATCTGGAATTGAAACTAAGTGTAAGTGGTTTCTACAGCCTGAAAATGCAGGGGTTTTGTGGCTCAAAAAGCTATTATTAGTTTATAGAACATCGTTTTTAAATAAAGGGTTTTATATTAATATTTGGAGGTTCGCTAAATAGATATAGCAAGTTTTTTAATGAAATTTACTCGGCTTTGTCCAATGCATCTCAAATTACCTTATGTTTTCTCATGAATTTTTCTGATTTTGGAATCTGTTTTACTCTTAAAATATTACTTTTGATAACATCTAAATGTGATAAGGTATTATTTCTTATTTGATTAATATTTAATTTTAATTTATGTTAGGAAATGTTAAATACAATAGGTATCGGCAATGCTTGATATAAGATTTTTATGATCCAAAATCCTACGCTTAAATGAAAAACTCACTTACAAGAATTACACCCAACGGCACATTAGCCTGCATGTGCTAAAGACCATATACAATTACTTATTTTGAGCATATTTATTCTTTGTATTCAAGGTGTTGTAATTCAAGAGCTGTCATTGTGGTACATAAGCCACTAATTATCGAGGGGTAAAAGCTAATTTTTAATAAAAATTTTTTAAGGGGTGTCTGGGATGAAGCGGAGTCTTTCAAAACTGTTACTTGCTGTTTTAATATTGCTGGGAGCCAAAAGCAATGCACAATACAGCAAAAAGCAAATAGATAGTTTATACAATATAGTTGACCAATCACACGACACTAAACTGTGTCTTAAATTGGGAAAAGCAATATATGATGCCTCAAAAATAATAAACTATGAGAATGGCATGCTCAAATCCCTGGTAATTTGTGGGGTTAAATGTTATGACGCCAGCCGGTGGGAAGACGTTTTTAGGTATTCGACGGAAGGTGAAGGTTTAGCAACAAAATTACAGGATATTCCGGTTCTTACCCTTCTGGCGATCATGAAAGGTACTAGTTATACCTATCTGGGTTTCTATAAAGAGGGTGAGCAAACCTTAAAAAGCGCCATACCTCTGGCGCAAAAAATCACAGATCCAAATCTTAGACATTTCCGCCTTGGGAATACTTATTTTTCATTAGGCTTAAATAACGAAATGGCCGGAGGTAATTTAAAAACGACATTGTTATTTCGCCGGAAAAGTTATAATGAGCAACTTTATATCACCAAAAAAAACAAATATTTCATACGTCTTGCAACTGCAGTGGTTAACATGGGCGACATTTTTTATAAGCTAAAGCAAAATGATTCGGCCGTATATTATCTTAATAAGGCAATTGATTTGGCTACTGAACATAACATCTACAATTTACATGCACGGGGATTGGCGTGCATTGATCTTGGCGATCTTTATTATCACGAACAGAAGTACAAAGAATCAGAAGTCTATTACAAAAGAGCTTTAAGTGCGTATGCCGAATTAAAGAATGGATATCATATAAGAGATATTTGTGTTGGGTTGTCGAAAGTTTATATAGCGCTAAAAGAAAACGGAGAAGCGCAAAAGTATCTTGACAAGAGTGTTCAACTAACTGACAGTATCACTAATGCCGAGAAAGCTGCCATTAAAACTCCGTTAGACTATATCACAGCGAGCAATGAACAGCAATTAATAAAGAATAGAATCGGATATAACCGGATCATAATCGCAGTTTCATCTTTACTTACAATTGCTGTATGTTGTGTATGTTTTTATCGTTATAGGTTTAAGAGAACCCTCGAGGTCAGTAAGAAAGAAATTGATGTGCTGATGGAAAAAATTGTACAGAATGGTGACAATCGTACAGCGTCGAAAATAAATGACTTAAAGGAGATTGTAGAACTGGCCACAAGCAATAATCCTGCTTTCCTGATTAAATTTAACGAATTTGATAAGCATTTCAGCAAAAAAATTCTATCTATCGCGCCAAATCTGGTAGCAACCGAAATTGAATTTTGTGTACTGCTTCATCTGAATTTTGAAACTAAGGAGATTGCGCGTTATACTAAAACTTCGGTTCGTGCTGTCGAGGGGAAAAAATACAGGATAAGGAAAAAGTTGGGTATCCCCTCTGATCAGGATATCAATATCTGGATGACTAATATTTAACTATCATCCCTTATTAATCAGGATTTTATTAGGCTTATACCGCCTTTTTTTAAAAGTAATAATTATGCTTCGGGTAGATGTGAGTAGTCATTTGTAAGGCCATTCTCTTTGGTAAGTTGTTTCTTCGTATTGAAAATAAGGCAGAAAGGATGTCAATTTTAAATACTGTTAAGCACGGCCGAGTTTAATGAAAACAACTTATACCAGCGTCATCGCCAGGAAAATCTTACTTGTATTTCTGGTAATTACAATTTTCTTTTCCATTGCAGCACTTATAATACGCACCCATATAACTAAGAAATTAGAAGATATTTCTAAAATAACGATAAATGCAGATCGCCGGAGGTCCAAACCCGCACAAGCATTGCTCCTGCTTCGCCAGGCAGAGGACGATTTTCAGGAATCCCTGGTAGAGGCCAACAATAAAAAAAGTATTGAGTTCAAAGAAAATTTATCAAGGGCATTCAATAATATCGATACCCTATTGAGAGAAGCAACTGATACGGCTCTTTTAACTCCGGTACAAAGAAATAGGGTGAGACTTTGGTACCAGAAGAAACTAAATCTATCTGATAAACTCTATGTTCTTAAGCATAATTTCGATACTCTTCTTACTGTTTACGCTGATTTCAACAAGAACAATGAAAGTAACTTGCACAAGTTCAATGTTTATTACCATGCTCATAAAAAAAGCGGTGAAAGCAAGAATGATACGATTAGAAGGATTGTACCAGTAGAAAAAAAAGGTCTTCTGAAAAGGTTGAAGGAGGCGATCGCCAACAAAAAAGGCAACGCGACAATTGAAGAGATCAATCACAACAACGACACAAGCATTCCCGATTTAGATATACAAAAAATTGTAGCCAAAGATAAGAATGACAATGTAAAGAAACTTCGCACCTTGCAACAGCAAAATGAAAAGTTACTAAGTATGCAAAGAGAGCTGATCTTTTTGAATTCCCACATCAATAACGAACTGGAGCGAATTATCAATGATGTGAAAGATATCAATTTTAATATGCTGGATGAATTCAAAGAGGCGGCCCTGAAAAATTATCAGGAAACCAATATATTACTGAATCGTTTTTATTTGACAGCTTTGTTTTTTGTATTGGCATTTGCTATATTGCTAATCATATTTATACTTAAGCTCAATAAATCTGAGCTTCTTTTACGCAAAGAAAATGAACAATCTGTTACCGCTGCTCAGCGAAAAATAGATGAATTAATGAGTAAAATAGTGCTCACTGAGCGTAACCAATCTGCTACCCGGATTGAGGAACTAAAAGAGATTGTGCAATTGGCTGTATCCAATAACCCAGCTTTCTTAATGAAATATAATGAATTTGATACAGAATTTAGCAAGAAGCTACTTTGCATAGCACCGAATCTGGTGGCAACAGAAATAGAATTTTGCGTACTACTGCGTTTAAATTTCGAAACAAAGGAGATTGCTCGCTTTACAAAAATTTCCGTCAGGGCTGTTGAGGGGAAAAAGCATAGGGTTAGAAAAAAATTGGGTATTCCGTCTGATCAGGATATTAACCTATGGATGACCAAAGTTTAACTTCAGGCCTCCATTAATAAAGTGTAAGTTGGGTTAATTTATTGATTGTCAGCATGCAGTTTTGGACGTGTATATGTGGGTAGTTGTTTGTGTTATCAATCATCTTTTTAATTGCTCTTTTTATGGCTGAAAGCAGTTACGTATAAAATTCCGGTTGATTGCTTTCAAAATCCTAATTGATATTAAATGATGAATTACCTGAGTTTAGACGATGCCGTAGGTAGTCGTGTGAAAAAAATTTTGATCCTCGACAATAAAAAAGCTATAGTAGAAATGATCCGGGAAGTTATGCTTGCGCAAGGTTATGAGGCGAAAGGTGTTATTGTTGCTGATGGTTTTATTAATAGGGTAAAACGTTATAAGCCTGATTTGGTATTGATGGATTATAATTTACTTTCACGTTTTAACGGGGTAGAGCTTTGTCATCAAATTAAAATAAATGTGAATACGGCCCATATCCCAGTGATCTTGATCTCTGCATATCCGTTGGCAATTGATCCATTAAACTACCACGGACCGGATGCGCTTATTCACAAACCTTTTTCATTAGAGGAGCTGACCGAAAATGTTAAAAACTTAATATCCTTAAAAACGCAAAAGATTTTGCCAATAGTCAATGTGAATTGAATTAAGATAACCTTTGGTTCGTTCGCTTGAACCCAATTTTAGTAAGCTTGAAATGCGGGGAGTTATCGAGCTATTCCAACACAACTCACCGGAAATCCATTTTTGGAGGTAAGAAACTTGATTTTTACAAACCGATAAACTATTCTACCCGCACTGTCTCTCTGATTTAATTCATTCTAAATAGGTTGGTAAAATAGCTTTTACCACTGTCGTGGGTTTAAAACGATATGAAGTAGCCTTATCTGGCGCCCGTTTTAGCTCTTGAAGCAATTGAAAACTGAACCGGAAATTTTATTTCTGCTAAAGTCCTAACCTGATTTAAAACATCCGTTGAAAAAATGGAGAAATTAAAGTCTGTATAAAGGCGAAAATCCCATGTCAATAGGGCCTGATACGTTCTCGTAAGACAAAATCAACTCATTGTTATTTAGTAAATATATTGATAATGAGATTGTATTATTGGTTGGGTAGATATGTGTAGTGGTGTTTTCATGATGTGTTGAAATAACTTTCTACCTTGGATTCAGCCGTTGCGAATTGGAATTTTACGCTTAGAAATCAGGGTGTTAATGAGTGGAAATGGCTTGCCAATGTCATAGTTGGATATATGTTTTTAGTTGCAAGCAGTTTTAAATCATTTTATTATGAAAGGAAAATTATTATTACCAGCATGGTTGCTTTGTCTCTTATTCTATTTTGTCCCAGGAGCATTGCAGGCGCAACAAATGATGCGTCAAAAAACAAAAAACCCAGACGCTGACCCTCTATGGGTTAAAATGATGAGTGATCCAAATGCCAATTACTTTGAAACC
>JABDBM010000114.1 GCA_013288685.1 Bacteroidota bacterium
ATATGTCGTTTTTCGTGAAATCAGACCTGCAGTGTCATACTCGGTTTTACAAATGGTAAAATCTTTTGAATGCGAAACATGGTCGCGCTTGTTGGTCCAGGTCCAGGTGATTTTTTTTAAGCTATTATCATAATATTCGGTTCGGTAATTTTTGGTTTGTATGAGTTTAAGCCGGCCATTCGAATAGAATTCTTTCATTCTTTTGATCTGTTTTACCGAAGATTCTTTTCGTTTAATCTTTCCATCAGGATAAAATTCTTCATGATGAGATTCCCGATAGGTCATGAACGATTTATTCTGGTTAGCATCAACGCTTATCTTATGACCAAGGCTATCAAATTCGGTGATAATAATAACTTTAGTATATCTCATCACCCTTTTCCGGGTTTGCCCGTTCGGATAAAAGGTGACAACGCTGTCCATACGATACCCGCCTTTAAAGGTTCCCCGCATTTCTAAGCCTCCATTTGGGGAATGGTATTCCTGATAACCATTAAGCAGGCTGTCGCATCGGGAATAAAGCGCAGGTTCGTCAAAGGCTCCGGTCACATAAAGCCCATGGTCGGGCTCTTTAAACCTGAAAACAAAAAGGCCCGTATCGCAAATGTCGAGCACGGTGTCTATTAACGGCCCGTTACTAAAAATACCATACCTGCCGGGCACCGGCAAATATACCGTTCCGGCTTTTGGCGTATAACTCGTATCAAAAACTCGCGGAATTTTAAAAAGCGAGTAAGCTGTATCTAATTGCTCAATCGTACTGCACGCTTTTGTGCGATAAAATTGAAACCGCACTCCCTGACCCGAGCAAACGATAGCGCTTAAGACAAGTAGGATAAAGGCAATGTGTTTTAAGACTTTGAACAAGGATTTAGCTATTGATGACGTGTATTCAAATTTAAAGTAAGTTGGCCATTGAAATAATATTAATGTTGAAAAAACTTTACCTAATTTTAAACAAAATAACCTGAAAACTTATGTCAACCAAAAAAATCATCACCGTATTTGGCGCTACAGGCGCCCAGGGCGGAGGACTTGCACATGCCATCCTCAATGATGCCAACAGCGAATTTGCGGTTCGGGCGGTAACGCGCGATGTTAATTCTGATAAGGCAAAGGAATTGGCGCGGCTGGGCGCTGAAGTGGTATCAGCCGATATCGACGATAAAGAAAGCATGCAGCGAGCCCTGGCCGGTGCTTATGGCGCTTATTTCGTAACATTCTTTTGGGCGCATTTTTCGGCCGAAAAAGAAACAGCGGAAGCAAAAAACATGGCCGCCGCTGCTAAGGAAGCCGGCATAAAACATGCAATTTGGTCCACACTGGAAGATGTACGCAAGTTTGTTCCGTTGGATGACGACAGTATGCCCACCCTGCACGGTAAATATAAGGTGCCCCACTTTGATGGCAAAGGGGAGGGCGATCATTTTTTTGCTGAAGCCGGAGTACCCGTAACTTACCTGATGGCCTCGTTTTATTGGGATAATATGATATACTTTGGCATGGGCCCTAAAAAGGGAGATGATGGAAAATTTATTTTCACGCTGCCCATGGGCGATAAAAAAATGGCGGGCATAGCCGGTGAAGATATCGGGAAATGTGCTTATGGCATTTTTAAGAAAGGAAATGAGTTTATTGGCAAAACAGTAGGCATAGCGGGTGGCCAGCTTAGCGGCTATGAAATGGCAAGTGACTTATCAAAAGCCCTGAACAAAGAGGTGGTTTATAACACGGTAACCCCCGCTCAATACCGGGGCTTCGGATTCCCCGGTGCTGATGATTTAGGGAATATGTTTCAGTTTTATGCTGACTTTGAAGCGCATTGCAACAAAACCCGCGATTTGAAGCTGTCGAAAAAACTGAACCCTGATTTATTGTCGTTTGATGCGTGGTTAGCTAAGTATGCAAAAAGTATACCGCTGGATTGATGCTTTTATTTTAACAAAAAGAAGCCTCAAATCGAAAGGTTTGAGGCTTCTTAAATAGTATTTAACGGTATTATTTCTTAATCCTATCCGCCACGGCATCAAACATGCCCATGAGGCTGCCGGTTGCGTGGTCATCATCTTTTTTTGCCAAAACCAGGCTTACATCGTAGCCCTGTGTGCTAAAGTAAAGCGTAACCTTATCACCATCCTGATCAACTTTAGTTAATGGTACATCCTTGTGTGCGGCGGTAGTATCTACAAGCACACCTGTTAAATGCCCGGCCGAGTCTGCAAGGTTAAATTTAATGTGCGCATCGCCTTGTGGCAGATTTTTTAATAATACGTCCCATTTGCCAACAAAATAGTTGGGAGCACTTTGGGCGTTAGTTTTTGTTGCGATGCAGGAAAAAGCTAAAAAGCCTGCCAGAATCAGGTTGATTTTTTTCATGTTAAATTAAGTTAATAATTATGGTTTTCTAAATTAGTTATTTTTATCGCTGTTTTTATTTTCCTTTCAATTCGTTGATGGAAACCTGCGGCGTTAGCGCTTTGTCATCTTTTTCGACCACCTTGGTTTTCGCCAAATTGAAGCTTGCACTTTGTTTTATATTAAGCGAAGATGCCCCAATTCTTACGGTATACTTCCCTGCATCGGCAATCCACGATGACGATGCAGTATCAAAAGATGCCAAGTCGGCAGAAACCAGGGTAAACGTTAATGTTTGCGACTGGCCGGGTTGCAATAACCTGGTTTTGGCAAAGGCTTTTAATTCTTCTGCCGGTTTATCCAGTTTGTTAACAGGTGCGCTTAGGTAAAGCTGAACAGCTTCTTTACCGGCCACCTTACCTTTATTGGTAATGGTAACCGTGGCGGTAAGCTTGCCTGCAAAATTGTTTGTGCTTAATTTAAGATTGCCATAACCAAAATTAGTGTACGACAAGCCGTAACCAAATTCATAAGCTGGTTTTACATTATAGGTGGTAAAGTAACGGTACCCTACATATATGCCTTCTTCGTAAGTTACTTCAGCAGGAATTGATTTGCCCATCATCCCATTGGTAGCTTTATCCAAAAACTCCTTACCGGGGAAGGTTTTTGATGATGGGACATCGGCATAAGCAGCCGGGAAAGTAGTTGCCAGCTTGCCCGAAGGGTTCACTTTGCCACTCAGTACATCGGCCATGGCGTTACCGCCTTCCAGGCCGGGCTGCCATGCTAATAATATGGCATCGGCATTGTCTCTCCAGGGCATTACGTTTATCACTCCACCTATATTTAATACAACTATTACCTTTTTATGCCGGGCGTGATAGGTGCCGGCAACGGTTTTAATCATATCCTGTTCGGCGCCGGTTAGCTCATAATCATCGGCCACTTTGCGATCGCGCCCTTCGCCGGCATTTCTGCCGATAACGATGATAGCTAAATCGGTTGAAGCTGCTTTTCCCTCAACTGCATCTTTCTTCAATGCAAATTCGGGGGCCGGCGGAGTTGGGTTCATGTACTCCTGGATAAAAGACTTTTTGGGTTGTTTGGCGGTATAGTTGTCTAAAAAAGCGGTATAAGAGTCCGCCATATCCTTATCAACGTCAAACCCGGCATTGGTAAGTCCCTGTGCCAGGGTTACCTTGTAGGCTTTATTTACGTCGCCGCTTCCGGTGCCTCCTGCAATTAGTTTGTACCCGTAATTTCCAAATACAGCAACGTGATTGCCCTTAGCTAACGGTAATGCCTGTGCTTCATTCTTTAACAACACCATACCCTGTGCCGCTGCCGACCTTGAAATTTGTGCATTTTTTTTCAAATCAGGCTGATCGGAATATTTATAACCTTTAAACGATGGGGAGCGCAGGATGATTTTTAATATGCCTGTTACATTTTCGTCCAGTTGTTTTTCGGATAGCTGCCCGCTTTTTACCGCGTCAACAATTGCTTTACTTTGAGGCTTTGAACCGGGCATCAACAGGTTATTGCCGGCTTTCATTTGCGCAACCGCATCTTTGCCGCCAAACCAATCCGTCATAACAAAACCTTTAAAACCCCACTCTTTCCGCAGGATAGTTGTCAGCAAATCAGGATTTTCAGAAGTATAAGGACCATTCAGCAAATTGTACGAGCTCATTACCGTCCATGGTTGAGATTTTTTTACGGCTATTTCAAACCCTTTCAGGTAAATCTCGCGCAAGGCTCTTTCACTAACGATCGTATTTACTGTGTTGCGGTCCGTTTCCTGGTTATTGGCGGCAAAATGTTTAATGGAAGTGCCAACGCCGTTAGTTTGTATGCCGTTTACTATAGCGGCGGCCATTGAACCGGTTACCAATGGATCTTCGGAATAGTATTCAAAATTACGGCCTCCAAGCGGATTCCGGTGAATATTCATGCCCGGCCCCAAAATAATGTCGATGCCATATTCTTTAACCTCCTGCCCAAAGGCAACGCCTACGCTTTTTACCAGTGTGGTATCCCAGCTTGAAGCAAGCAGGGTAGCCACGGGCCAGGCGGTAGCATAAAATGTTTTGCCCGGCTTGTCTTTACGTGTGGAATCAATGCGCACGCCTGCAGGCCCGTCGGACATAACAAATGATGGGATTCCGAGGCGCGCGATAGCGTGAGATGTACCCGCCGCTCCTGGTACGCGGTCCTGGGTTTGCCCGATTGCGGTGCCTGCACCCGGCATAGTGAAGCCTGCGCCAACTACCAGCTGAGCCTTTTCCTCTAAGGTCATTGCTTTTATAATTTCAGAGATGGGGGCCTTTCCCAATTGCGGTGCAGTTGATTGCGCAGATGCGGACACCGCGGCTACGAGCAAACCTGCGCTCAAAAGCGTGTATTGTAAACGTTTAAATAGTATCATTAATTTTGGGGGGGATTACAGTGATTAAAGATTGATTCCGGTGATTTATGACCACTTATTTTATTTTTAAATGATTAATAGCTTAACCCAAATCCGAATTTGTACAATGGGTCCTTTGAGTCGTAAGGCATATCTTCTTTTTGGTTGCGAACGGCATCCATTGATGATGGCATTTCGATAGGCAAACGACCTTCTGGTTTGTATTTGCCAAAAACAACATCCAGCAACGCCCGGTCATTCGATCCGAAGTTAGCAAAAAGTGCTTTTGCATTGGCACTTATTTCGGGGATTACAGCGGGACGATCCAAATAAATATCAACCACGGTTGGAACTGTTTTTTCCAGATCGAGAACGTCCTGCAAAGCCTGGCCTTTAAAGTTCAGATCGCCCCAATGGAACATCTGTGCTATGAAGTTACCTTTGGCTTCGGGGATAGGATAATTGGGGGTCTGTAACCTGATGATGGCGATATCTGCCTGTTTTGGGTCAGTTACAATGGTGCCATACTCAGCGGCGATTTTAGGATTGATATTTTTGATGTAGATTTTCAGCTTGTTAGGCGCTAATGGCAACGTATGATTGTCATTTTTCAGCAAAGTAAGCGAACGGCGTTGTACAGCTTGTCCTGCTGCCATAAATTCGGAGCTGCCTACAATGGCTGCTGCTTTTGTTTCGTCAACAAACGGATTATCAAACAGGCCCAATATAAACTTTAAACGCAGTAACCTTACGATGGATTCGTCAATACGCTTTTCGCTCAGTTTTCCATCCTTTACCAATTTTACAATTACATCAGGTATATTTTCGCCGCCAAGCTGGTCGACACCGGCGTCGATGATTTTTGCTACACGTTCTTCTGTGCTTAGGTTTTCAACGCCCCATGCCCTTGCCGGGAAGTTAACCGGGCCAATTTTGGAGTCAGTTACCAGGCCCCAATCGGTACAAACAACACCCTCGTAGTGGTATTTTTTGCGTAAAAGTTCAGTGATGATGGCTTTATTATAGGAGAAACCCACTTCTGGTATATCCTTTTGTCCCATCGGTACACCATAATAAGGCATAATAGCCGCCGTACCCGCTTTGAATGCAGCCTCGAAGGGAATTAAGTGATATTTGAAATTGTCGCCAGGATACACTTCGCCTTTTTGAAAGTTAAAGTGCGGATCAAGCCCGTTCTTTTGCGGGCCACCACCGGGGAAGTGTTTGGTCATCATGGCAACGCTGTTGGCACCCAGTTTTTCGCCCTGGTAGCCTTTTATATAAGCTGTAGCCATGCGCGATGACAATGCCGCATCCTCACCAAAGGTACCCGAAATACGGGGCCAGCGGGGTTCGGTTGATAAATCGACCTGTGGATGCAAGCCCTGGCGGATACCTACGGCCAGGTACTCCTGCCGCGAAATATCTGCAAATTGTTCGGTAAGCTTATCGTCACCAACGGCCGCTAAGCCCAGCGGATCGGGCCACATAGAAAATGTTTTGGCCGACATGGCGAAAATACCAGCACCGCCCTGGTTTCTGGGATCGGAAGCGATAGTAAGCGGGATGCCCAAACGTGTTTTCTCCTCGTACTGCTGTATTTTGTTGTACCACATGGCCAAAGTATCGGGCGCAGGCACTGCAAACAGGTTAAAATGAGTAATATGGTGCTTGTCTATTTCGTTAACCCCTACAGGCGACAAACTGGCCAGTAAACCGCTTGCCGGTTTATCTTCAATGGTACCATCGGCATTTACACGTATGGGCGAATAAAACATCATACCGGCTTTTTCTTCCAGCGTCATCTGTTTTAAAAGATCCTGCACACGCTTTTCAACCGGCTGGCTGGCATCCTCGTACACGTCCATTTTGCCGTTCTTGTTCAGGTCGCGGTAAGCAACACCTCCGGATATCCGAACCAGGCTCGATTCAGTATTTACTACCGGCGATAAATTGTTGTGAACCCGGCCCCTGGTAAAGGCGAGCACCGCCAGCAGTGCCCCGGCCCCGGTTGCCGATAACAGTGTTTTGTTAAGTCTCATCGTAAATATAATTTAGTTAAATTGGTTTCGTTTTGATTATTTATTAAAACTTAATAAATAAAGGTAAAATTATTTTTCGTACATTTATTAAAATTTAATAAATATATTTTTTTATCGCAGAAAGAAGATGGAAAGCTTGCAGGAAATACAGCATTTTTTTAAGGAAGGACATTTGGATTACCGGCCAAACCTGACGATAGATTGCGCGATTTTCGGCTATCACGATGGCGAGCTCCAGTTATTGCTGGTAAAGAATAAGATAATTACAAAATGGTGTTTGCCGGGCGGATTTGTGCGAAAAGCTGAGAGCCTTGACCAGGCAGCCACCCGTATAACTGCAGAACGAACAGGCATTGACAATTTGTTTTTAAAACAGTTTAAGGCGTTTGGCGATCCGGGGAGAAACGACCCACGCGGAGCGTTTGAACCGGATAAACTTTTCGAGCTGGCTGGGTTAACGCTTGAGGAGGATACCTGGCTAACCGGTGAAACCGTATCGGTAGGGTTTTATGCTATCACTGATATTGTAAATACCAAACCTACAGCCGATTTTTTGTCGAGCGAATGCGCCTGGTTTTCGGTAACAGAACTACCGCCTTTAGGTTTTGATCACGAAGAAATAGTACGAGAGGCGCTGTTTACTATGCGGATGCATTTATACCATTTCCCGATAGGGCAAAACTTTTTGCAGCAAAAATTCACATTAAAGGAAATTAAGGAATTTTATGAGGTAATGTCGGGTAAGCAGTTGAATGCCTCTAACTTTCCTAATAAACTAATAGCATTGGGGCTTATTGTAAAGCTGGATGAAAAACGAAAAATAGGAGCACACCGGTCGCCGGCTTATTATAAGTTTGATGAGGAGAGTTACGAAAGGGCGTTGAAGGAGGGGTTGGTGCTGGCTTGATGGAAACATGAGCGCAATTCGTGCACGGCACCGGGCGGATGAAACTCTTTTACTATTTTATCTTGTGCGCAATGTTTACATAAACTTAATATAAAAATATCAGAAATGTATTTGTATGTATGCTGATAATAAGTACCTTAGATGACCGATTAACGTCCTTTAGTCTATTAACCTAAATTTATCGCTCATGCAAATTCCTGTAAAGTTATTGCGAAAAAGTGAAAACAGTTATTCGCTGTCATCTCAACAAATTTCGGATACCAAAACAAAGATCAAGGACAGCACAGGCATTGAATTGGATGGCATGCCTCATGCTATGCAACGCCGGGCAATGCTGAAGGCGGTGGCTCCCGAACCGCTTGACCTTGCTTTTGAAAGATATGTAGGCGATAACGACTTGCTGCCGATAAATTATTTGGAGACTGGCAGTTTGCGCAGTAAAGCAGTGGGGCGTATTCGTTTTTTTGACCTTGATATTAACAAGAATGTTTTGGCAACCGGATTTTTGATTTCTAACGACCTGTTGCTTACAAATCAACATGTATTTAAACGGCATAATTCTTTTAACAACGCTTTTATTGAATTTGATTACGAATTTGATGTTAACGGGCAGGAAGAGCCCAAGATCACATTCGCTATTGACCCTTCCAAATTTTTTTATGCGTTTGAAGATCTTGACTTCGCAGTAGTGGGTGTAAAACCGGCAGACGAAACGGGCACGCACCTGCTAACTGACAGGGGTTACATTGTTCTTAATCCAGGAATGGGTAAAATAGGGCTGGGCGATTATGCTTCCATCATACAATTTCCGGATGGCAACTGGCAGCAAATTGCTTTACGCGAAAATAAAGTGCTTGACATTACCAAGCCTGATGCACTGATCTATTCAACAGATACAGCCCCCGGTAGCAGCGGTGCGCCGGTATTTAACGACCAATGGCAGGCCATCGCCTTGCATAGCGCGGGAGTTGCCAAAAAGGATAACCAGGGAAATTATTTAGACGTTAACGGAAACATCATACCGGAAATTGACGGGGGTATTGACGGAAGCCAGATTGTTTGGGTAAGCAATACCGGCATGCGGATCAGTTCAGTTTTAGATAATATTCTGGCTAATCCCTTGTTTGCACAAAATTCCCTGGTACAGTTTCTAAAATCGCCCGGTTATTCGGATCATAAATCCCTCATTTCGCTTTCACAACCTGTATCGGCAACCGGGTCATTGCAACTTACGCCGCCAACCTCTGCAAATCAACCAATTTTAAATGCTATTGATATGGAAAATACACCGAACATCACAATTAATATTAACATTAATGGGGGTGCTACACTCGCATCTGCACCTGCAGTTAATGCACCGCCGGCACCGGCCCCCCCGGCAGTGCTGCCCGTGCGGGCGGCTTTATCGGATACAACCGAAGCGAAAGTTGATACCGAAAAAAACATGGATTATTCCGCTTGTGGCGGATTCGACACCTTCTTTTTAGGTTTTGAGACACCATTACCTTCTTTGGGCGATCAATTAAAAAGGCAGATTGCTGTTTACACGGATAACCCCAATTTAATGGAATTGAAATATTACCATTACAGTACTATTTTTCATAGCATCCGCCGGATGCCGGTAGTTAGCGCGGTTAACGTAGACGGTAACCCCGGAGAGCGGCAGGACACCGCTGCCAGGGTGGATACCTGGTTAAGGGATAACCGGATTGATTTTGATATACAACTAAACGATGCCTTTTACGCAAAAAGCAATTTTGACAAGGGGCACATGAGCCGCCGGGAAGACGCCAAATGGGACGATACCCCCCAGGATGCTGAACGTGATGCGCAATTAACATGTATGTATACCAACGCCTGTCCGCAAGTTCCGGCAATCAACCGTGCTATCTTTGGCTTTCATGGTTTATGGGGCCAGTTAGAACAAATAGTGCTGGAGGAAGGTGTTGAAAAAGAACAGGGTAAAACGACAAAAATATGCGTTTACAACGGCCCAATATTTGTTAATACTGATCCTACGTTTAAAGGTGTTCAAACGCCGCTTCGGTTTTATAAAATTATTGTTTGGATAAATGGCGCCGGCGATACCAAGACCACGGCTTTTGTGCTTTCGCAGGAAGACCTGGTTGGTGGCATCCAGTTTGAAGAATTACAATTCGATCAGAAGTTTAAAGAACACCAGGCCAGCGTGGCTTATATTGAAAACTTAACGTCGCTTACTTTTGACAAGATCAGGGCCTTTGATACTTTTGTACCCGATCCGGCATCAGGGCAGGAAGCGAAAGTTATTACTGCTGATGATTTAAAACAACACATCAGGCAACACGCCGGGTAAAAGATTGCTGCCCGAAAAACTCGGGCAGCAATTTTTTCCTTCAAGTCAGTCCTAATGATCCGGCCACCCCAGCCGTTTCCTTACTAAACTTCGCCTTATAATCCAACGGCGACAAGCCCGTTATCTTCCTGAAAACTTCCCTAAATGCCTTATCGTCAGAATAACCTACCTCATTCATCACCTCAAAAATACTTTTGCGGCCTTTTTCTAAAGTTCGTTTGGCGCTTTCCACTTTTACCCGCTGCAAATATTCTACCGGGGTGTTGCCCGTGGCTTTAATAAAACGCCGGTCGAAATTGCGGCGGCTAACGGCCAGTTTGGAAGCCAGGTGCTCGAAAGAGATTTTCTCGGCCAAGTTTGCTTCAATATAAGTTTGCGCTTTATCAATCAATTCGTCACCATGGTTCTTTTGCGTTTGAAAAATGGCGAAAGGTGATTGCGAGTTTCTTTCCATATCAATCTGGAAAACTTTGGAACAGAAAATAGCCGTTTGCCTGTCGAAATATTTTTCGACCAGGAAGAGCATCAGGTTAAGGAAAGAGTAAGCGCCGCCGTTGGTGTATATGCCTTGCTCAACAACAAGTAGTTTATCGGTCTGCAGGTCGACATTTGGAAACAGGCGTTTAAAGTCGGCGGCGGCATTCCAATGGGTGGAGCAGGTTTTCCCATCCAACAGGCCGGTAGCGGCCAGTAAAAATGCACCGGTGCAAATGCTGGCAATTTCGGCGCCTGTTTGATGTTGCTCTTTTATCCAACTGATCAAAGGTGCATTCTCTTTAATTACCCGGTCATATTCGTGCGAAACAGAAGGAATAATCAGCAGGTCGGTTTTTTTTAAGTCGTTGATATTTACCGGGTGAATGGAAAAGAAGCCATCATCCAGTTTCAGTTCGGTAACAAAACCTGCTATACTTACCTGCATCATTGGCCGGTTGCCCATCTTTTGCCAATACCCATTTGCCCGGTTAAGAATTTGGAAAGCGCCCGTTACGCTACTGAGGTTGGCATACCCTTTTGGCACGATGATAACAACTTGTTTCATACTAAAATTTTGGGATAAATATACGGTGCTATTTTGTCCAAATCAACCCGATAGGATGTCTATTTCACACCCGGCTATTTCTAAATTAAAACGGTAATTTTACTTTGATCAATCATAAACACTGAAACTAAAAACAAATAAAAATATTATGAAATGTCACCAAGCCTTTAAAATTGCGGCGCTATGCCTGTTTGCTGCTATTAGCTTTAATTGTTATGAAGCCGGCGCGCAAGAAATACCCTTGAAAATACCTGCTTCGAGCCTGGGCCAGCGTATTGAACAGGACTTTGGCCTTGGCACCATATCGGTAAAATACTATCGACCCAATACAAATGGCCGCAAAATATTTAACGGGATGGAGCCTTACGGCATTGTTTGGCGCACCGGGGCAAATAATGCCACAGTTATTACTTTAACCGATACGGTTCAAATTGAGGGAAATACCCTGCTGCCGGGCGCTTATTCGCTTTTTAGCATACCCGGCGCTGATGAGTGGACCATTATATTGAATAAAAATGTAAATCAATGGGGCGCTTACGCTTACGACGAAAAGCAGGATTTACTCCGTTTTAAAGTAAAACCATTAAAGCTGGACAGTAAGGTTGAAACGCTGACTATCCAATTTGCCGATGTTCATCTGGACCATTGCCTGCTGCAAATTTTGTGGGAAAATACCGGCATCAACATCCATTTAACCACAAATGCAGACAACCGCATTATGGCAAATATACTGGAGGCCATGAAGGGCGAAAAGAAACCTTATTATATGTCGGCCGTATGGTGTTATAACCATAACCGCAACCTTACCGAGGCGCTTGGATGGATGCAGGAACAAAATAAGGCACAGCCGCAAGCCTTTAACGTAAAATACTGGTTAGCAAGATTGCAGCTGAAAACAGGTGATAAACAGTCGGCCATCGCGTCGGCAAACGAAGGACTTAAACTGGCTAATGACGCCAATAATGCCGAATATATCCGTATGAACAAAGAAGTGCTGCACGATGCAGGTGTGAATTAAAAATCAAAAAAAATAAAGATATGACAGCACCAGATTTTACCACTACCCTTGTGGTTAACCAAAGCGCCGAAGAAGCCTTTAATGCCATCAACAATCCTCGCGGATGGTGGTCGGAGGAAATTGAAGGGGGAACAGAAAAACTGAATGATGAATTTAACTACCATTTCGAAGACATTCATAGCTGTAAAATAAAACTAATAGAAGTTATCCCTAACCAAAAAGTGGTTTGGCTGGTAATGGAGAACTATTTTAAGTTTACGACCGACAAAACTGAATGGACAGGCACAACCGTTAGTTTTGAAATAGCCGAAAAAGATAAGCAAACGGAAATCCGCTTTACGCATCATGGCCTGGTGCCCGAATATGAATGCTTTGAAATTTGCCGGGGCGCATGGACCAATTATATACAAAATAGTTTAGGCAGTTTGATCGGTACAGGTAAAGGCTTGCCAAATGCCAAAGGCACCCCACGAACTGAAAAAGAAGCAGAATTTTTGTCGGAAAAATAAAATTAAGGAACGATATGAAAGATTATCAAAAAAGCATTACCGTAAACAACGCGGCAAGTGAGATTTACGCGGCTATTACCCAACATATTCCCGACTGGTGGAGCGACGATTTTTCGGGCGCATCATCCCAAAAAGGCGACCGTTATGATATTGCCTTCGGCGAAACCCGAAAGACGTTCGAAATTACGGACGTGATACCCAACAAGCAGGTTGTTTGGCTATGCCTGAAAGCGCATATTGATATGAAGGCATTGACACGGAAGGATGAATGGGTGGGCACACGCCTGATATGGACGATAACCAGTGACGGCCAAGGCACTACCCTAACTTTGTTGCACGAAGGCTTAAATAAAAGCTTTGAATGTTATGACGTATGTGAGTCGGGCTGGGATTATTTTATAGGGAGTTTGGAGGCTTTTTTAATTACACGGAAGGGAACGCCCTACCATAAAAAGGAAGCGATAGAAAAATAGATTTGTAGTGCATCGACGCATTTATAAAATAGACGTTTTAAACAAAGCATTTTGACGCTTTAAACAAACCTCCATTTTTGTATTGCCCTTAGTTTTGTCTTAAAAAAAAATTAAAAGATGAAACTAAAAGACAATTACGATGGAGCTTTGCAAATGCCGCTTCATTCGGGGTTTAATTCAAAATCAACGGTTCATGATGTTATAAAAGGCACCGACCTTACCGGCAAAACCGCCATTGTTACCGGCGGCTATGCCGGTATAGGGCTGGAAACTTGTAAAACGTTTGTTGCGGCTGGCGCAAAGGTAGTTGTACCGGCCCGCGATATGAATAAAGCAACTGCCAATCTGAAGGGTATAAACAATGTCAGCATAGAACCAATGGATCTGTTGGTGCCGGAATCAATAAATGCGTTTGCCGAAAAATTCCTGGCTGCACATAGTGCGCTTCATATCCTGGTTAATAATGCCGGCATTATGTGGGTGCCGCTGCAGCGCGATGGGCGGGGTTATGAATCTCAGCTATCGGCTAATCATTTGGGACACTTTCAGCTAACTGCAAAAGTTTGGCCGGCGTTAAAGAACGCCAATGGCGCGCGGGTGATTAATGTATCCTCTTACGGTCACCAGATAGCACCTTTTAATTTTGACGATCCCAATTTTACAAGCCGCAGCTACGAAACTTTACAGGCTTACGGGCAATCCAAGTCGGCCAACAACCTTTTTGCGGTCGAACTTGATCATCGCGGTAAAGCGTTTAATGTTCGGGCATTTTCTTTGCATCCGGGGTCGGTTTTGGGTACTGATCTTGGCCGTGTGGCCCCTATTGCCCTATTTCAGCAAATGGGCACGCACGACGAAAACGGGAATTTAAAACCAGAAGTAGCAGCCAAACTAAAAAACGTGGAAGAGGGTGCAGCTACGACCGTTTGGTGCGCCACAAGCCCGCAGTTAAATGAAGTTGGCGGCGTATACTGCGAGGATGCCGACGTTGCGGTATTGGATGAAGGAAATATAGAACACAATTATGATGACCCTTCGTCGTTGCGGGGTGTGAAACCTTACTCGGTAAGCGCCGAAAATGCAAAGAAATTATGGATGCTCAGCGAGGAAATGACGGGCGTATTATTCCCGGTGGATCTTCGGGCTTAATTATTTTGTAAATTTATCCCATGCAGATGGAATTTGAAACGCATTATATAAGCCCGGATATTAAACTTTCTGAATTTAGCGGAAAGCAGTTTAAAACCGAGGTGATATTTGAGCACCATATCCTGGTATGGTTTATTTCGGGCGAAACAAAAATTGTGCAGGCCGAAAATAGCTATACTTTTAAAGCAGGCGATATTTTTCTTATTCCGCGCAATCAATTGGCCACAGTTATTAACTATCCCAGTAATGGGATGCCGCATAAGGCTGTGGCCATGCATCTTACCAAAGAGAGGCTAAAAGATTTTTATTCAAAACACAAAGCTGCGGTGAGGGTTCAGCCTCATCAAAAAGTGTATTGTTTTAGTAACCATCCCTTGCTGGAGAGCTGCCTGGCATCATTAATTCCTTATTTTAATCTTGGCGAAAACCTTCCGGCTGATATTGCTCATATTAAAATTGAAGAGGCTATCAGTATCCTAAGGTCGATAGATAAAAGTGTGGATGGTTTATTGGCCAACTTTGACGAACCCGGAAAAATAAACCTGCCCGACTTTATGGACCGCCATTATATGTTTAATATGACTTTAGACAGGTTTGGCTACCTCACGGGCCGCAGCCTGGCAACTTTTAGGCGCGATTTTAAAAAGGCCTACAACACA
>JABDBM010000115.1 GCA_013288685.1 Bacteroidota bacterium
TATATCGATTACAAAGACGCTAACTTTTTATTAAAGTTTATTAACGACCAGGGTAAAGTATTACCACGCCGTTTAACCGGTACTTCGTTAAAGTTTCAGCGTAAAGTGGCTCAGGCTGTGAAGCGTGCCCGCCACATCGGTTTATTGCCTTATGTTACAGACTCATTAAAATAATCAGGAGGTAAATAAAATGGAAGTTATTTTAAAACAAGACGTAAAACACCTCGGTGATAAGGATGATGTAGTGAAGGTGAAACCAGGTTATGGCCGTAACTACCTTATCCCTAAGGGTTATGCCATCCAGGCTACAGAATCGGCCCGCAAAGTTTTAGCTGAAAACTTAAAGCAGGCTCAATTTAAACAAGAAAAAATCCGCAAGGATGCCGACGCAATTGCTGCACGTTTAGAAGGTGTTAAACTTACTATTGGTGCTAAAGCTGGCGAAACCGGCAAAATATTTGGCGCTATCAACACTATTCAGGTTGCCGATGCTTTGAAAAAAGAAGGCTTTGAAGTTGATCGTCGCAGAATCACTTTTGAAACTGAACCAAAATTTGTCGGCGATTACGTTGCAAACGTAAACTTGCACAAAGAAGTTAAAGTTCAGGTTCCGTTTACGGTGGTGGCTGAGTAATTTCGAATTTCGTCCTGATAGCTATCGGGACCGGATTTAGAAATTAAAGAATTTAAGAGGTGTTTGGTTTCGGCCAGACACCTTTTTTAGTTATACGACTACTCCAACCTTATATCATTGCGAGCGAGGAACGACCGCGGCAACCTCTGAACTTTACACAAACGCGATGCCTGGCGCCTGGCATAGTTCAGTCCGCCTCAAGGCGGATCATTCCCTGCAATGACGGTGTCTAAAATAAATCCGAAATCGAGCATCCGAATTCCGAAATTCTTCGCTTCCTTTGTGCCAATTAATTTAACCCTTTATCGATATGAAAAAAACTTTACTCTTATTAGCAGTTTTAATTAGCGCCGCTGTTGGCGTAAATGCGCAGGATTATACGCCTACAACAGCCATTAGTGCTGGCTTTAGCGTTGGCGCAACCGTTGGCCCGCATCAGGGTGAATTTCCGGTAGCAACCGGGGTACACCTTAAACTGGAAATCCCAATTGCCGATCAGGTGAGTTTTATGGGAACTGTTGGCTATACCGGTTATATATCGGGCAATGGCTATTCAACCGGTTACGACAGCTATGGCGGTAGCTACAGCAGTGGTGACCTGGTAAACTTTATACCCGTAACTGCTGGTATAAGGTATTATGCAGTTAACAAACTTTTTGTACAGGGCGATGTAGGTGCTTCGTTCAATTTGAACTCAGACAACGTTTATACTGCCAAAAAAGCAGCGTTACTGGTATCACCCAGTGTTGGCTATGCGGTAACCTTTGGCTCAACCAAGTACGGCCTCGATTTAAGCTTAGCCTACGATGCACGCTTTGAAAGTACCGGCGATATCAATTCGGCAGGATATCATGTGGGAAGCTATAATTCGGTTGTATTCCGCCTGGCTTTCCGGTACGGATTATAAAAATCGTTTAAAAATAAGCCCGGTCGTTATTGGCCGGGCTTATTTTTTTAGAAATTTTTAAACAGCGATGATTTTTATAATTTTAACCAATGAAAACTGCACGGGATAAAAAGCCGGTACAAACCAATAAATCTGCAAGCCGCAAGCCAAAGGGATTTTTTAAAAGTGGGATATTAAAGCTGGTACTCAGGGTAGTTAAACTAATCGTTATACTTTTTGTGGGGCTAAGCTTGTTAGGCGTATTGGTTTTTCGCTTTGTAAACCCGCCGGTAACCTGGCTGATGATTATTCGTGGTTTTGAACGGAAAGCCGCGGGAAAAGAATGGAAAGTTGATAAGAAATGGAAAAGCTTCGACGAAATTGCTGACCCTATGAAACGCGCCGCTGTAGCCGCCGAGGACCAAACATTTTTAGAGAATCACGGTTTTGATTTTGATGCTATAGAAAAAGCCTACAAAAAAAATGAAAAGAGTAAAAAACTGATTGGTGGAAGTACTATAACCCAGCAAACTGCAAAAAATGTTTTCTTATGGCCGGGCCGGTCATTTATCCGCAAAGGGTTTGAAGCCTGGTTTACCCTGCTGATGGAAGTTTTCTGGAGCAAAAAACGCATTATGGAAGTATACCTTAATGTGATAGAAATGGGCGATGGCATTTATGGTGTGGAAGCCGCGTCGCAATCTTATTTTCACAAATCGGCATCTCAGTTAACCAATCAGCAGGCGGCAGCTATTGCGGTTATATTTCCGAGTCCCTTAAAATGGTCGGCTACTAATCCCACACCCTATTTGCGGCACCGGCAATATTTAATTATGAAAAATATGAGGAGATTGGGGCCGCTGGAGTTTTGAGATGGTTCATAGTTCATTGCGGCATTCCCATCCACATTATATTTCTATTCCTGCTGTTGTTTGTGTTCCACAGACAACAGGTTCAGCTGTGGGACACAGCCTTTCAGTATTCATCCCAGGCATATCTATTTTTCGTGCCCGCATAAACAATAATTTGCTTTAAAACGCAAAATGGCTGTGTCTCCACAGCCATTAGCAATAAAAAATGCAAATCGAAAAACTTACCAAGCTTTCTAAACTTCGTAAGTTTTACCGGTTTTTAGCCTTTTATAATAAACATCTTGTTCTCGCCTTCGTTGTACACGTGTATGGCTTTTTTCACAACATGTTTGTTGGTAGTAACTTCAATGGTATAGTCGCCATTGTCTAAGGTGTTTAAAACGTATCCTTTTTCTGTTGCGCGGCCGCTGGTCAATATATCTTTTCTTAAAACGTTTTTGTCGTTATCATAAATCATAACGATAGCTTTTCCGGATTCGTTTTTGTCTACACTAACGGCAATACCTCTTGATGAAGATAATGTTGAAAATGTGATCATGTCTTTTGCCGGCGGGGTAACGCGGTGAGTCGATTTTGCAGGAGTTGCGGCAAAAAGGCCGGTGCTTGCTAATAAAAATAATGCTGTTAATTTGATTGATGCTTTCATGATTTCTAAATTTTAATATTTTATAAATTATTGTTTTTGTTGTTTCACACTACAAAGGAACAACAAGCTAAAACGTTAAAAAAATGAAATAGACCAACCTTGTTTACTAATAGACCAACGGGCAATAACGAACGGCAAGCCTTGTAAAGTACTCATAATTAATAAAATACAGTGTTTATCGGCTAAAAATCGGCGTCTATCGGTGTAATTGGCGGATTGGTCTGTTGACGTGGCGAAAAACCTGTTTTTAATTGAATAAAAGGAAACAGTCGTTTGTCATCCTTCGCTGCGCTCAGGATCTTCTAAACCCTGCAATCGTTTATAGGCATATTCGTCAGGCATATCGCAGAAGATCCTTCGCTGCGCTCAGGATTGACAAAAAAGAAAAAAAGGCGCCCGGTACCCGGAACGCCTCAGCTATAGTTAATAATAAGATCAGTTTTGCTACAATTATTTACTCTTCCCCTCCCCCATCATATATTCAACCAAACTACTATTGTCCACCCCGTATTTCTTGGCAATTACTCTTATAATCATATCGGCATTTATGTTAAACGGCTTGGTGTATTCATTTTCTTCAACAAATGAAGGTGTTGTACCGTTAGTAGTATAATATATTTTTGTGCCTGGTGTGGCGCAGCTTAGGGTTACTGTTACGCCTTTTACGCTGATAACCGGCTGTCCTATGCGGTTTACATATTTAGCAGTGCGGGCATCATTTATAACACCTTTCCAGTTCATTCCGAAACCGAAATCATAAGTGTGCCCATCGGCATCGGTATAGCAAAGCATATCATGCGGTATATCTTCGTCTTGTAGCTCCACGGTTTTCATATTGGCCGGCATCTGGAATGGCAGCAGGGCTGATGGTTCGGCCGCGCCGGATAATATATCCAGCATCGCCTGGTTCTGTACACCAAAACTCACCACAATAGCATTGGCATCTTTTTCAAATTCCGACGGGATTAATGGTTTTGATGCCGCTATCGCTACAATAACCGGTTTACCATTCATGGCAGCTTTGGTAGCTTCAATGGTTTTTAGGTCCTGCTCATTAGCTGCGGTTATACTTTTGTCGCGATAGGTGCGGTCAGTAACTGTCGGCTCAACCGGGTCACCGGCGGCAATGCTGTGCATACGGGCATCAGTAGCGGTGTAGGGGCCGTATTGCAGGGTAATGGGAACATAACCTGTGCCGCCGCTTTTTACATCATTAGCATCATAACCTGCGCCGCCGCTCGGGCTGCTGATAAACACAATGGCGTAATCCGCTTTCGCGGGATCGTCGGTCACGGTAAAATATTTTGCCAACAGGTCAGCCTTTACCGCATCTTCAAAGCGCGCCTTCGATGGCGGACCAAAAAAGCCCTGGGTAGATGGAATATACCTTTTGGGCACGTAAACCGTTTTGCCTTTTTGCAGCGGCAATACATTGGCGCTGTTTTTTAACATCACGATAGATTTTAACTGCGCCTTATAACCGGCCGTCATGAAATCAGGATTACCCACGGTTTGTTTCGATTTTTCGATATCAAGGTAAGGGTTTTCAAAAAGGCCAACCCTAAAGATATTCCGTAACAACCGCACTGCCGATTGCTCGAACCGTGCCCGCATAAATGCTTCACCATGCTCTTTTACACCCATCTGGTAAGCCTCCAATACCGGTCCGGCAACGTTATTGCCGCCAAACTGATCAACACCGGCCATCAGTATTTTGTAATGACGTTCAGCAACAGTTTTGGTTTCCATCCCCCACGATTTCCCCAGGAACACATCGGGGGTTTTACCTTCATCGGCAGTAACCAGCCAATCGGTACAAACCACACCGTCATAACCATATTTTTTGCGGAGTAAATCAGTTATTAAATATTTGCTGTAGCTGTTGCCGCCATTAAAACCATTTTTATCGCGGTTGTAGGATATAGTATAATAAGGCATCACCGCTGCCGCCATCTTGGTTTTGCCCGATAGTTTCAAGGCACCGTCAACAAACGACACCAAATGCTCATCAAAATTATTGCCCGGATAAACAGCAAACTTGCCATAGGCAAAATGGGCATCCCTTCCACCTTCTTCAGGGCCGCCGCCTGGCCAATGTTTCATCATGGCATTCACACTGTTGTAGCCCCACCCTCCATTAATTTCATCGCTGCCAGATGACGTTTGGAAGCCATCCACATACGCGCGGGCCATATCGGCTGCCAGTTGCGGATCTTCGCCAAAGGTGCCGTTAATACGTACCCAGCGCGGCTCGGATCCCAAATCAATTTGTGGCGATAACGCGGTTGATATGCCCAATGCCCTGTATTCTTTTGCAGCTATCGATCCAAATTGCTCTACAATAGCAGGATCAAACGTAGCCGCCAGCCCCAACTGATCGGGCCATTGCGATATTTTACCTCCCGCCCCTGCGGTATATTCCACACCCAAATTAGCGCTATGTCGCGGGTCGGAGCTATTGTTGGCAGGGATACCAAAGCCAGCGCCTTCAACCAATGCCTGCACATTATTATTCCACTGAGCGGCAACCGCTGGCGTTTGCACGGATGTTACCAACACGTGCCGCAGGTTATCATCAATCAAAAACTTCTTTTGCTGATCGGTTAAGTCCGATGCTTTAGCCCCACTTTCCGGAAAAGGTTTTCCATTATAAGTTGCCGCCCCCATTGGACCAGGCATGGCAGGGATGGCCTGATGCGCACTATACAACATCAAACCGGCAATTTGGTCAACCGATAATTTCGACGCCAGGTCTTTTGCACGTTCATCAACAGGCAGGCGCCAGTCTTCGTATTTATCCAGTTTTCCGTTTTTATTCAGGTCCTTAAAAGCAAGACCATCTACCGTTAATATTTTCACGCCCGAGGTGGATGAATACCCCAAAGTAGGCCCGTTTGGATTTTTTACACGGACAATCCCCGAGCTATCTGCATCGGCCGATGTCCATTTTTTAAACGCATTAACCGATGTACCGGCCGACATGCCGGCCAATACCAATAACAGCGATGAGGCGCCGGCAACGCCAAGCGCTGCAGAAATAGTTGATTTTTTCTTCATAATTCAGGATATAGGAATTCCGTTAAATGCCTTTTGGCTGTTTATCCGTTATAACAATAATGAGGTCAGTTTATACTATTGTGTTACTATGACACAATCCAAAGTAAATGTATAAATAAATACCAGAAAATATAATAGATGAAGGATATTAAAATATAGATGAGGGGATGTTTTTAGCAGATGAAAAGTTCTTTTTTACTTGCGCTTCAATTACCCGATATTTTTCCCTATTATTAGCTTATTATTCGTTACAATCAATGCGCAACTATTTCTACACCTTTTTATTTTGCTGTACGTTAGTTGCCTGCAAAAAAACAAGCAACCAGCCAACACCGCCGGTAACAGGCTGGCGTGCAGTGGCCCCCTTGCCAGGCAATCGTACTTTTGCCACCAGCTTCACCCTTAATAACAAAGGATATATATGCGGCGGCTGGTTAAATGCATCGCAACCAGACGGCACTGTTGATAACGATAAAAACATGTACGTATATGACCCATCTACCAATAAATGGGCTACTAAAACAGGCTTACAGGCTGACTATACTTCAGCAGATGAACGCAAATACCCGTTTAGCTTTATTATAAATAATACCGCTTATGCAGGTGGTGGCGTAACATTAAGCGGCGGCGCTAAAAACGACATTTTTAAGTATGATCCGGTAAACGACCAATGGACCGAACTTTTACCCATCGATTCGCGTTTTCATTTTGACCAGGCCGTTGCTACTGATTATAATAATAAAGCTTATATTTTTAACATTACCAGCGGCGGCGCCGTTGCCTGGGTTTATGACCCGGTTAGCAACCAGGTGGCCGAAGCTGGGTTTGATTATAATGCACCGCCAATTTTCGCCAATATATGGGTTGGCAGCACCGGCAGCCAATTGCTTTATGGTTCTTATACGTCGTACGCCTATTTTATGGGCATAAATACGGTAACAAACGAGCGTATTCCTTTCCAGGCGGTTGAATACTATCCCGGCCTGCCCGATAAACCAGTGGCAACCCCTAAAGGTATTTTTTACAAAAACAGCATGTACGTATCTTTTGGCGATATGGGTCATTTATATCGTTACAACTTTACCGCACAAAAATGGCAAATTGTTATAAGCCAGGATCTCGGTGTAACAGAGGGTGCAACATCGTTTTTAATTGGCAGCAAATTCTATGTTGCAGGCGGTGTAAATGCTGACTTAAGCTTAATAAATTCCGTTTATGTTATTGATTTAGATGCCTATCCCGAAAATTAACCAGATATAACCGAATGAAGACAATTTTAAAATTTTCATTAGCCTTATTATTTTTTCAATTTCTAATAACGGCTTGTTTTTCACAATCAAAAAAAGATACCCTCAGCATTGAACAGGCCTTATCCCGTTATTCCGTCAGGAACTTAACTTTCTCGCCCGATGGCAGTAAGGCGATCGTAGTAGTATCGCAAACCGGGTTGGACGAATCGTTACCGGCATCGCATATCTGGATGATAGATGTGGTTTCAAAAACTATACGGCAATTCACCAACTCTCAAAAATCGGAAACTTCACCAAAATGGTCGCCTGACAGTAAGTCGCTGGCTTTTATCTCTGGGCGTAATGGTAAATCCCAGGTATTTGTAATGGATGTTAACGGCGGAGAAGCTTTACAGTTAACCAAATCAAAAACCGGCGTCAGCAATTTTGAATGGAGTCCGGCCGGCAAAAGGATTGCCTACCTTGCCGAAGAACCAGCCAGCGATGCCGAAGAAAAAAGGCAAAACGATAAATACGATGAAAAAGTAATCAGCCAAGCCGATAAGCCAACCCGCCTTTTCGTCATCGAAACCGAAAGTAAAAAGGTAAAACAAATTACCAAACAAAACTGGAGTATTGACGAAATGAAATGGATGCCTTCAGGCGATGGTTTGCTGATGGTGACACATACGCTACCAGCTGCCGAGATTCCCGAAGCTAAGCTGGTGTTGTTATCTTTAAAAGATTCAACAGTAACCAATATCCCGTGTCCGGGACATCCGTTTTGGGGCAATGTTTTGATTTCGCCGGATGGCAGCACCATTGCCTATAATGCCGCCCGTGAAGACGGTCCGGATAACCACGATCTTTTTATCCAATCCATAAAAACAGGCGCAGCTGTTAATATTACGGCAAAAAGTGTCGATCTACCTATTATAAACGCTAAGTTCATTAATAACCACCACTTACTTTCGGTAGTACAAAAAGGTTTCACGCCAAGGTTATACGATATTAATGATAAAGGCGAAGCGCATGATTATGGCATCGGTCAAAATGTAGGTGCATTTGATATAGCTGCCGATGGCACCATCCTTTTTGAAAGTTTTAGTGCCGCAAAATTGTCCGAAATATGGTTAATGGATGCTGATAAAAAACCGGTGCAGCTATCGCACTTTAATAAAGCCTTTGATAGCATCCCATTGGTACAACCCCATTTTATAACGTATAAAAGCTTTGATGGTAAAAAAATTGAAGGTGCACTTTTTAAACCTTTAACCGTTGCTACTAAACCGCTGCCGTTGGTAGTATATATACACGGAGGCCCTACCGGCGTGTTTACCGATGCTTATAGCGCCTGGGTGCAGCTGTTTGTACAAAAAGGCTATGCCGTTTTCTGTCCTAACATTAGGGGTTCCACGGGCTATGGCTGGGATTTTTTAACATCAAACCGCAACGACTGGGGCGGCAATGATTTTAAAGATGTAATGGCCGGAGTAGATTACCTTGTAACCAACGAAAATATCGATGGAAACCGCATGGGTATCTCCGGCTGGTCGTATGGCGGGTATATGGCCGAATGGGCAATTACCCAAACTACGCGTTTTAAAGCAGCCATGAGCGGCGCCGGGATGGCCAATTTGGCTACCGAATTTGGCACCGAAAACAACGCTGCCTACGATCATTGGTTTTGGGGTACGCCTTACGAACATCCCGACGGCTTTTTTAAGCATTCGCCGGTGGCTTTTATGAAAAATGCTAAAACACCTACGCTTATCATCCAGGGTGAAGATGACGATACCGACCCTATCGGCCAATCGCAGGAGTTATACCGTGGGCTTCGCTTTTATAATGTACCTGCCGAGTTGGTGGTATACCCAAGGGAGCCACATGGTTTCAGGGAAATAAAACACAGCATGGATTATTATCGCCGTATGCTTGCCTGGTTTGATAAATACGTTTTATAGCCGCTACTGTAAGCATTAGACTACCCAATGTAACATTTAATGTTACATTGGATTGTCTAATAATAAATTGCACCACCTGAAGACGAACATTCAACAGGGTATATTGAGGTTAAATACCTATAAATGAAACTATTAATTCCCATTAATAAAAATCAGCTATAACTCCCCAGCTAAAAAATCAACATTGTTGCCTGCCAGGTTGTAATTTCCCTTCCAAAATACCCGTAAAGGGGTTTTGAAACTTTGTTGCAAATCGGTAAATTACCTCACAAATAATTAACTATGTACAAACTGGCCCTTGTAAAAGCAATATTTTGTGTTGCTTTAGTCGTCGTTTTTAAAAATGTCTCGGCCCAAACCGACTCTGACAGTTCAGTTTATAAACAAGCGGTTGTAAACTTAATCACTCATTTTGACCAGGGGATGGACGAGGGCGCCCGACTATATAATGGCTTTGGCTTCACTCCATACTCCAGCGATATAACAGGAAACGCATTTTTGGATGATAACGACAGCTGGCGCATGGGTACCGTTAATTACGACGGCGAAACCTTCGCCAACGTACCTATGATATACGATATTTATGCCGACAACCTGATTGTTTTATTGCATAATCATGGCGCGCCCTACCGGCTGGTAAGCGAGCGGGTAGTAAGTTTTGATCTGAGAGATCATCGTTATGTACGGATATCCGGAATTGCGGCGGGCATAAAGGCCGGATTTTATGAGCAATTGTATGGCGGCAAATCGACGGTGGTTAATAAGCTGGAGAAAGAATTATCAACCACTAACCTAACATCTGGTAACGTAGCTTCTACACACAACCGTTATTTTGCACCCAAAAACGAATATCATCAATATTATATCCGCAAAGGCAACACCTATTATAGCGTGAACAGCCAGGGCTCGGTATTGGATTTGTTTAAGGATAAAAAAAAGGAACTTAGGCAATACATAAAAGATAATCATATACAGTTCGATAGTTTCCCCGAGGCTTCCATGGTTAAAATAGCAACGTACTATGATCATTTAACCGATTAATATGAAGAAAATATACCTTTCAATTATTCTATTACTGGCGGTTAAATTGCTTTCTGCTCAAAATCTCCCAACAAAAGCGATAAGCGTAAATTTTCAAAATGCCAATGCCGAACAGTTTGCGCACGAACTGGAATTAAAAAGCGGTTATCACTTTTATTACGATCCGGAAAAATTCGATAGCCTGAAGGTAACACTGCAGGCTACCGATAAAACTTTGGACGATATATTGAATGTAGCTTTTCATAACACCATTTATCATTACGCCATAGTATCGGCAAAAAAGCAGGTTTTTTTAACCACCGGCCGCGAGATACGTACGCAGGTTGCACCGGGCTATTTTAACAATAAACCAGGCGCAGTACAGCCAATTGCCGTTGCGCCCGTAACCGAATTTACCGACGATGTTAAACAACCTGTTATTGAAGCCACCATCGAAAATAAATTATATGAGGTAGGCGTAAAAACCAGTACCATAAAACCGGGCAATTCAACGCTGTCGGGTTATGTAAAGGATAGCAAATCGGGCTCGGCAATTGCGGGTGCCAGCATCACCGTTGCAGGGACAAAAGCGGGAGTAATTACCGATCAGTTTGGCTATTATACGATGGTGTTGCCACGCGGGCGCGAGGTGTTAAACATCAGGGGACTGGGCATGAAAGATACCCGGCGGCAAATTATTTTGTATACCGATGGTGACCTGAATATTGAATTACTACAGCAGGTAACCCGCCTTAAAGAGGTAAAAGTATCGGGCGATAAGGTGGCCAATGTGCGTGGCGTGGAGCTTAGCGTTAGCAAACTGGATATAAAAAGCATTAAACAAGTGCCGGCTGTTTTTGGTGAAGCCGATGTATTACGGGTAATTTTAACCTTACCCGGCGTGCAAACCGTTGGCGAAGCCACCACAGGTTTCAACGTACGCGGCGGCGCGGCCGATCAAAACCTTATTTTGCTGAATGATGCTACCATTTATAACCCTGCACACTTTTTCGGCTTCTTTTCGGCCTTTAACCCTGATATTGTAAAAGATGTTGAATTGTACAAAAGCAGCATCCCCGAAAAATTCGGCGGCCGCATATCATCGGTATTGGAAGTAACCGACCGCGAAGGCAACAAAAAATTGTTTACTGGGTCGGCAGGTATCGGTTTGTTAACGAGCAGGCTGAATATTGAAGGACCTATTGTAAAAGATAAAACATCATTCATCTTTGGCGGCCGCACCAGCTATTCCGATTGGCTACTTAACCTATTACCTGAAGCTTATAAGCACAGCCACGCATCGTTTTACGATTTGAACCTGGATATAAGCCACCAGATTGACAAAAACAATAACATTTATCTAACCACTTATCTCAGCAATGATAACTTCAGATTAAACAGCGATACTACTTATAATTACAGTAACAAAAACGCAAACATTAAGTGGAAACACAATTTTAGCAATAAGTTTTTCGGCGTGTTTACAACCGGCGTTGATCGTTATTCCTATGATATATCAAGCGCCCAGGTACCGGTTGACGGATACAAGCTAAACTTCGCTATTAACCAAACCAATTTAAAGGCCGATTTTACCTATTATCTGGGCAGCCAGCACACGCTCGATTTTGGGTTCAGTTCCATTTATTACAGTTTAAACCCTGGCGATGAAGAACCGTTTGGTAGCGGGTCTTTGGTAGTACCGGATGTAGTACCAGGCGAACATGCTTTGGAAAGCGCTATTTACCTTGGTGATAAATATGACGTAACACCCGATCTTTCCATTAGTGCAGGTTTGCGATTCTCCATATTTAATTACCTCGGTGCACATACCGTTGATAACTATGCCCCTAATTTACCACGCATCCCCGCCAATGTGGTGGATAGCACTACTTATGGCGCTAACAAGGTAATTAAAACGTATAACCATCCCGAAATAAGAATATCGGCGCGGTATAATATTAATGATGATCTATCGGTAAAGGCGGGCTACAATACGCTGGCACAATATATTCACCAACTGTCAAACTCTACAGCAATTTCGCCAATTGATGTTTACAAATTAAGCGATCCTAATATTAAGCCGCAGTTTGGCAGCCAGGTATCCTTAGGGCTATTTAAAAATGTACAGGCAAATACCATCGAAACATCGGTTGAAGTTTACTACAAACGCATAAACAACTATTTGGACTATAAAAGCAGCGCCGTATTACTGCTAAACCAGCATATTGAGCAGGATGTATTAAGTACCGAAGGTAAGGCTTATGGCGTGGAGTTTTCATTACGCAAAAACACTGGAAAATTAAACGGATGGATAAACTACACCTATTCGCGCACTTTTTTACGGCAGGATGATCCAAACGCCGGCGAACTGATTAATAAAGGTGCCTGGTATCCGGCTAATTATGATAAGCCGCATAGCTTTAATTTTGCCGGTAATTATCGTTTTACGCACCGGTACAGTGTGTCATTAAATGTAACTTACAGCACCGGTCGCCCTATTACGTTGCCTATTGCGGAGTATTATTCGCTGGGGTCGGAGCGTGTTCTTTACTCCGACAGGAATGCCTACCGCATACCCGATTATTTTAGGTCTGATTTTTCGTTAAATATCGATGGTAACCATAAAGTACACCAGCGTTTTCATAACTCATGGACCATCGGGGTTTACAATTTAACCGGACGGCAAAATGCGTATTCAACCTTTTTCCAGGAGCAGGGCGGTATCATCAACGGATACCAGCTATCCATATTTGCAAGGCCAATTCCATTTATTAATTATAACATCAGGTTTTAAAGAAGTTGATATGAGGCAGGTGATATTTTTGTTAGTATTAATTTTTTTGATGAGTTGTAAAAAGCTCATTAGTCCCCCGGCTATTAACGCCCCCAACAACTACCTGGTTGTTAATGGCAGCATCGTTTCGGGCGATTCAACCATTATTAATTTAAGCCGCACATTTAATATAACAACCGGCGCAGCGCAACCCAAACCCGAGCTAAATGCGACCGTTACGATTGAAGGATCGCAGGGCCAAAGCTATGCGCTTACCCCAAAAAACAACGGCAATTATGTTTCAGCAGCGCTAAATTTATCAGCTGCCCAAACTTACCGGCTAAAAATTACCACCAGCAATGGCAAGCAATATGCATCAGACTTTGTGCCGTTAAAAAATGCACCGCCCGTTGATAGCCTTGGTTATGCCATTACCGCCAACGGCTTGCAAATTAATTTAAACACGCACGATGCGACTAACAGTACGCATTACTACCGCTGGGATTATGCAGAAACCTACCAGGTACACTCAGAATACAACTCGAGACTTATTGTTATTGACAAAGATACCACCAGGCTAAGAACCGCCGACGAGGAGATATACAATTGCTGGGTGACCAATCTCTCTAACGATATTATTTTAGGGTCGTCAGCAAAATTATCAAACGACGTGATCAGCCGTCAACAGGTTGCCCTGATTCCATCCAATTCAGAAAAACTGATGGTTAAGTACAGCATCCTGGTAAAACAATACGCCTTAACAAGCGATGCCTACAATTACTACACGCTGTTAAAAAAGAATACCGAACAACTGGGCAGTATTTTTGATGCCCAGCCTTCTGCGTTAACCGGCAATATTCATTCTCTGTCAAACCCATCAGAACCTGTTATCGGTTATGTTACCGCCGGGGCTATCACCCAATCGCGCATATTTGTTGATAACGGCAGTTTGCCCGGTGGTTGGGTGGCCTATCGTCCTTATTACAACGGTTGTTATATTTTTAGAGAACTTTATGATGATGTAGATCCTTCAACGGGTTATGATACCCGTGAGGTGCAATTATATGTATACCCTGGTTTTGAAACCCCGATTGATACCCTTAACTACCCAGGTCCGGGCCTAAAAACATCCAAACCTTATTGTGTTGATTGCACGCTGAGGGGAACCAACAAACAGCCCGCTTTTTGGAAATAATTTGATGACGCCATTAAAAAAATATACGTTGATTGTTTTAGCACTTATTACCACAATAAGCTGTAAAAAGCTCATTCATCCGCCCGCCATCAGTGCGCCTAACAGCTACCTGGTGGTTAACGGCAGTATTGTTTCGGGCGATTCAACCATTATTAGCCTTAGCCGCACCCAAAACGTGGCATCGGGAGGTATAAAACCAAAACCCGAATTAAACGCTTTAGTAACTATTGAAGGATCACAGGGCGCCAGCTTCCCGCTCATCTCTAAAAACAATGGTGATTATGTTTCGGCGCCGCTAAACTTATCGGTAACCCAAAACTACCGCTTAAAAATTGTAACCAGTGACCATAAACAATATGCATCTGACTTTGTGCCTTTAAAAAATTCGCCGCCTATTGATAGTGTAAATTATGTGATCGGGGCCGATGGCTTACAGATAAATGTTAATACCCACGATGCTACCAATAA
>JABDBM010000116.1 GCA_013288685.1 Bacteroidota bacterium
TCACCCCAACGTGGTGGAAGAGCTGGCGGTTGAGCGCAAGGTGCTTAAACTTTTTGGTGGCGGCTGCCACATGCCTTTAGGCTGCTACTGCCGCAAACACGAGGGTGGCTACCAGGTATTTACCTCGAAAGCCGATGAAAGCGAGGACTTTCCGGACAGGTTGTTCATCGAATCTCCAACTACCGAAGGGCTTGCCGAAAAGGTGGTTTCCTATTTTGAAAGCGACCGCAAATTTCCTCAGCAGGTTTTCATATCCCGCGAACTTTCTGATAAAAGTTATTTCCGCAAAGCCCTGGAAAAACACCATATTAAAATAGATGCCCGTTCGCTCATTAAAACCGTGCGGACATTAAATGTGGTTGATAATTACATTTTTAAAAATGCCGATTGGATATTCTTCAGCAGCAAAAATGCGGTTGAGTATTTTTTCGAGCTCAATCCATTACTACCTAAAAAGATAAAGTTTGGTGTAATGGGAAGCGGATCGGAAGATATGTTGCGCCGAAAGGGCCACCTTGTTGATTATACAGGAGCCGGTGTTGATTCGGCTGAAGTTGCGGCCGAATTTGCAAAAGTGGCAAACGGAACCACGGTACTGTTCCCCGCGGCCGAAAATTCAATGCGCAGTATTCAGCAGGCGCTGTCGGCCGATACAAAAATTATCGACCTGCCCATTTACGAAACGATATTGGACGAAAACGCAGCGGGAAGCGGCGCCGAGGTATTGGTATTTACCAGCCCCTCAAACGTGGATGCTTATTTTATAGGTAACCTGCTCGATCCTGACCAAAAAGTAATAGCAATAGGAAAATCAACCGGCAAAAAGCTGGACGAGTTAGGCGTAAAATATGCCTTGCCCTACTCGCCCGATGAAACCGGGCTGGCAGAGGCGGTGTTTGGCACTATTTGCCTGAGTTACAAATGTTAGTTCATGGTTGATGGTTCATAGTTCATAGCCGCTGCAATGAACCGTGAACTTTCGGCCATGAACCATGAACCATGAACTATGAACCAAAGACCACGAAGAAACAGAAAAAGTGAGGTTATCCGCCAGATGGTGCAGGAAACGCATGTGAGTGCGGCAAATTTGATATTCCCCTTGTTTATTGTTGACGGTGTTGCCCAAAAAACCGAGGTGGCGTCGATGCCGGGTATTTACCGTTATTCTATTGATAATTTGCTGCGCGAAATTGAAAGCTGCCTGAAACTTGGTTTGCATTCTTTTGATTTGTTCCCTAATATTGATGAATCGTTAAAGGATAAAATGGCTACCGAAAGTCACCGGGAGGAAAGTTTATATTTACGCGCTATTCGCGAAGTAAAAAAGAATTTCCCCGAAGCGTGTATAGTGACGGATGTAGCGATGGACCCCTACAGCAGCGATGGCCACGACGGGATAGTGGAAAATGGCGAAATACTGAACGACGAAACGCTGGAAGTATTAGGCAAAATGGCTCTGGCTCATGCACAATGCGGGGCGGATATCATTGCACCATCAGATATGATGGACGGGCGGGTTGGCTATATTCGCAAGGTGTTGGACGAAAATAAGTTTACGAACGTATCCATCATGTCGTACTCGGCAAAATACGCCAGTGCGTTTTACGGGCCATTCAGGGATGCGTTAAATTCGGCCCCTAAGTTTGGTGATAAAAAAACGTACCAAATGAACCCGGCAAACCAGCGCGAGGCTTTAATTGAAGCTAACCTGGACGAACTGGAAGGTGCAGATTTTTTGATGGTAAAGCCGGCACTGCCTTACCTGGACGTAATAAAATTAATAAAAGATAATACGGAACTGCCCGTTGCAGCGTATAATGTAAGTGGCGAGTACGCCATGATAAAAGCGGCCATACAGCGTGGCTGGCTGAACGAACAACGCGCCATTACCGAAGTGCTTACCGGCATACGCAGGGCAGGCGCCAGCGCGATACTGACGTATCATGCTAAAGAGGTTTTGGAGAATAAGTGGCTGTAATTAGTGATTAGAAGTTGGAGATAAGAGGTTAAGAGTCTTGTATCCCAATAAAAATATATAAACTGTCATTGCGAGGAACGAAGCAATCTTCGCCATGCATATCTGATATGCAAAGTTCAGAGATTGCTTCATTCCTCGCAATGACGAAGGGGAGAAAAAAGGATGTTAGATTCAATAAAAAAAATGTTTTCGGTTGATAGCGAGCAAGTGAGCACTACCAGTAAACCGGATATCAGCAGAGAGAAATCGGCGGAGTTGTATGCAAAGGCAAAAACGTATTTTCCGGGTGGGGTAAACTCGCCGGTAAGGGCTTTTAAATCAGTTTACGGTACGCCTTTGTTTATTAAAAAAGGTGATGGCTGCCATATTTGGGATGCCGACGATAACCAGTTTATTGATTTTTGTTGCTCCTGGGGACCATTGATCCTGGGGCACAATCATGCTAAAGTTCGTGAAAAGGTAATAGAGGTGATGCAACACGGCATGTCCTTTGGTGCACCCACCGCTTTGGAAAATGAATTGGCCGAACTGATTGTTAAAAACAACAAGTTTATTGAAAAGCTGCGTTTTGTAAGCTCTGGAACCGAAGCGGTAATGTCGGCCATCAGGCTGGCGCGCGGTCATACCAAACGCGATAAGATATTAAAGTTTGAAGGCTGTTACCACGGCCATACCGATGCCTTGCTGGTAAAAGCAGGTTCGGGGCTGGTTACCTTTGGCGAAACATCATCGGCAGGCGTACCCAAATCTTTTGCCGACGAAACCATTGTAATTGCCTTAAACGACAGGGAAGCATTACAAAAAGCCTTTGCCGAATTTAAAGATCAGATAGCGGCTGTAATTATTGAGCCTATCCCGGCCAATAACGGGCTGCTGCTGCAGGAAAAAGAGTTTTTGCAATTTTTGCGCGATATATGCACCAAAAACGGAACCCTACTTATTTTTGATGAAGTAATATCCGGTTTCAGAGTTGGGTTTGAAGGTGCAGCAGGGCATTACCAAATTAAGCCGGACATCATTACTTATGGTAAAATTATTGGTGGCGGCTTACCAGTTGGCTGTTACGGTTCTTCGGCCGAAATCATGAGCAATATCTCCCCGGATGGGGCGGTTTACCAGGCAGGTACCCTGTCGGGCAACCCAGTTGCAATGGCTGCGGGTATTGCACAGCTATCGGAATTATTGCGCATGGGTTTTTACCGCGATTTGAATAATAAAACCGAAGAATTTGCTGCGGCTATACAACGTTTTGCTACAGCCCGCAATTATAAATTTAAAGTGTTTACTATCGGCTCCATTTTTTGGTTTGCATTTACCGATAAGGAAGCCATCCGCAGGGCTGATGATATTGACGCTGCCAGTATGGAGCAATTTAAAAAGCTTCACCGCGAGCTTATCAACCGGGGAATTTACCTGGGGCCATCTGGTTACGAAGTTGGTTTTATATCATCGGCTCATTCGAAAATTGAGCTGGAAAAAGCAAAACGTGCTATATTTGAGAGTTTGGAGATAGTTTTCAGGGAAAAGTAAGGGTCAGTTTGCAGTGCACAGCATGCAGTTGGCAGTTACAGCGGGCCGGTTTTGCATGGTAAAATATTGCAATCCTGCTACTAATAACTGAAAAATGATAAATAGCTTTGCCAATTAATTATTTGGACTAAAAGAACCCGGCCATGCAAACAGGTATGAGAAAATCGTTTGTTATATTCTACGCTATCATCATTTATGCGATAGCCCAGTTAACTTGGTGGGGATTTTTGCTGGTGAGAGCGATGCCAAGCAAACTCCCAATGATATTGCTGGAAGGGCCCATCTTTCTTTTTGTTTTTTTCGCCGGCGCTTATTCCCTGCATAAAACCATTAAACACGAGCGTAAGTTACAGGAGCAAAAAAAGAATTTCCTGCTTTCGGTAACGCATGAGTTGAAATCGCCTTTGGCATCTATCAAGATATTGCTGCAAACCATTCAAAAGCGCGATTTAACCAAGCAACAAATATCGGATTTTATAGGTAAATCGTTAATGGATATTGAGCGGCTGGATGACATGGTGGAAAATATGCTGCTTGCTTCAAAAATCGAAAACAGCAGTTATACGTTCCCAAAGAATAAATTCAGTCTTTCGGTATTAGTGGATAGTATTGTAAACCGCTTGCAGATTACCAAATGTGAAGGTACCCAGCAGATCATCGACGCTGAAATTGAACCGAAAATAGAGATTACCGGAGATAAATTTGCCTTAACTTCGGTAGTAACCAACCTGATTGAGAACGCCATTAAATATTCCGGACCTTGTGAAACGGTTGGCGTTAAGTTGTTCGCAAAAAACGATAAGATATATTTGGAGGTGGCAGACCATGGTATTGGCATATCAGATGATGAAAAAAACCGTATTTTCGATAAGTTTTACCGTGTGGGCAGCGAAGAAACGCGTAATACAAAAGGGACTGGTATAGGGCTGTATATTGTAAAACAAGTATTGGATAAGCACCAGGCCAGCATAAAGGTAAAGGATAACCAGCCTGCCGGTAGTATATTTGAAGTAGTATTCGGATAAAATTTTGACACGAATCGGGGCGAATGAACGCAAATTAATAAACACGAATTTCACGAATTAAACAAATATTCACAAATTCGCTTAGTTAATCAACCGACATTCAATTCGCGTTAAATCGATAAATTAGTGAAATTCGTGTTTAATTAAATTCTAAATTATAAGTGTAATTAAATCATATCATGCCAAATAAAAAAAGGATTTTATTAGCCGAGGACGAAGATCATCTGCTGGAAGCCATCAAGCTTAACCTTGAATTGGAAGGTTATAAGGTATCAACCGCCACCAATGGTAAAAAGGCGCTGCAAATATTTAAGGAGGAGCGTTTTAACCTGGTGATATTAGATGTAATGATGCCCGAAATTGATGGTTTTGTAGTTGCTGAAACGATACGCCTTGAAAATTCGGAAGTACCTATCATGTTCCTTACGGCTAAAAATACCAATGAGGATAAAATTTCGGGCCTGAAAAAAGGCGCGGATGATTACCTGACAAAGCCTTTTAACCTCGAGGAGTTGATTTTAAGGGTGAATAACCTGGTAAAACGCGGGTTGAAAGGCGATGATTTGAAAGAGTTTAACAGCTATAAAATAGGCGATAAAACCATCCATTTCAATTCTTTCGAATTGGTAAATGGCGATGGCTCTATCACCCCGCTAACCAAAAAGGAAACCATGCTGCTTAAATTACTGATTGAGCGCCGTAATGATGCCGTATCACGTGAGCAGATTTTGGAAACTGTTTGGAATTATGACGTATACCCTTCAACACGTACCATTGATAATTTTATACTTACTTTCCGTAAGTATTTTGAACCCGATCCTAAAAACCCGGTTTATTTTCACTCCATACGTGGTGTAGGCTATAAATTTACTGATAACCAGCATTAATGTTTACTAATAGAACACGCTTATTTATCGGTTTTTTCTTCCTGTTATCGCTCATCCTACTGGCAAAGCTGCGGCTTTACGAGTTTGTTGCTGTTGCCTTTATGATGCTTGTTTTGCTGGCCTGGGATTATTTCAGGCAGGGTACGCTTGTTGTAGCCGCGAAATATTTTCACCATAAAGACTACGACAAAACTGAGCAACTACTGCAGGAAATATTTAAGCCCGAATGGCTGAGCAAAAACCGGCGCGGCTATTACGAGTATTTTATGGGCGGCGTATGCCTGCAACGTCAGGATTATAAGGATGCCGAGATGCATTATGAAATAGCAGCACAATACCCTCTGCGCTCGGTTAATGAGCATATAGCGGCGTTGGTACACGTCGCCAATATTAGCATACGGCGCGGTAATTTTGAAAAGGCCTCAGCTTTTTTAGATCTTACCGATAAACAAAAAGACAATATAAACTCAAAAATGCGGGGTGTGATTAAAGACCTTCGCGAAGAAATAAAACAACATTGAAAAATTCGTTATTAATTAAAGCCGCATTTTCAGAAGCAACAGAACGACCGCCGGTATGGATGATGCGCCAGGCCGGCAGGTTTATGAAAGAGTACTGGGACATCAAGAATAAATATTCGTTCCTGGAAATGTGCAAAACCCCTGAGCTGGCCGCAGATGTTACCATGCTGCCGGTTGATTTGCTGGGAATTGATGCTGCCATTCTGTTTTCAGATATCCTGGTTACAGGCGAAGCCATGGGCGGCGATTTGAGTTTTAGCCAGGGTGTAGGCCCTAAATTTGCTAACCCGGTACGCACCCAGGCCGATATTGACAAGTTGGATACCGCTGTAGTCCATAAACTGCAATACGTTGCCGATGCTATCAAAGTAATACAACAAAGGTTGAACGGCACGATCCCGTTGATTGGTTTTGCGGGTGCACCGTTTACCGTAATGAGCTATTTGGTTGAAGGCGGATCGTCAAAAGATTTTAAACTCACCAAACTGATGCTGCATAACGAGCCGGAAATGGCTCATCAACTGCTATCAAAAATAGCAACTGTAACAGCAGACTATTTAAACCTGCAGATTGCAGCCGGTGTAAATGCCGTACAGATATTTGATAGCTGGGCGCAAGCCCTGGCATGGGACGATTATAAAGAATTTTCTCATCGCTACATCGCCGAAATTATCAGCAAACTAAATCGTAAGGATATCCCCGTAATTTCGTTTTGTAAAGGAAGCTCTGTTTTTGCACCGCTGATGGCCGAAGCAAAGCCCGATGTGATCTCGATAGACTGGAATGTTGACCTGCTGGATATGAAGAAACGCCTGCCTGCGGGTATAGCGGTGCAAGGGAACCTTGATCCGCATATTTTGTATGCTGATAAAAAGGTTATTAAAGAGCGCATCTACCGCTTGTTTGATAGGATGAAGGGCGAAAATGGGTTTATATTTAACCTGGGCCACGGCATTATGCCTGATATTCCGTTTGAAAACGTGAAGTACGCGGTGGAGATAATAAAGGAGTACAGCTACTAACCCCCCGACCCCCTAAAGGGGGAGGGAATGGTGTGGTATTGCATAGTAATTAATCAAAAAAAATCCCCCTTCAGGGGGCCAGGGGGTTATGTATCCATATATTTTATCCATACATATCATATTTGTAGTCTGCTGGATGGCGGGGCTGTTTTATATGGTGCGCCTGTTTATTTACCATACCGAAGCACAACAAAAACCAGAACCCGACCGCAAAATATTGTCCGATCAGTTTGAGATAATGGAGCGAAAGCTTTGGTATATCATAACCGTACCCTCAATGGTGCTGGTATTGGCAGCCGGTATAACCATGCTGATACTCGTTCCGGGGTGGCTTCAGCAGCCCTGGATGCACATTAAGCTAACGTTTGTTGTTGGTTTGGTGGTTTACCATTATATCTGCCAAAATAAAATGAAGCAAATGGCCAAAGGCATCTACACCTGGACGTCAACCCAGCTCCGCATCTGGAATGAAGTGGCTACCATATTTTTGTTTGCAATAGTATTTTTAGCGGTGCTAAAGAATAGCATCAGTTGGATTTACGGTGTTGTAGGAATTGTGTTGCTTTCGCTGATACTGATGTCGGCGGTGAAGATTTATAAGTATTATAGGATGAAGAAGTGATTTTATTTAATGGCTTCTTCATCAAATTTTATCTTTCGCCACAATTATCCGAGTTTCCTTTAACTTTCAACGGCAACATACAATTGTAAGGCTTTTTCAATTAATATTCTTTTATCAGCGATATCGCTAAGTCTTTTGGCTTCGGCTAATAATTCGTCGTTGATGTTAAAATTGATTTTCATTTACTAAACAATTAATATGTATTACAATATATCATTTATTTCAACGAAAAAAAAGGATTACTCATAACTCTTTTTAATACGATTTCATGACTTATATTATTATTTGCTAATTTGACGATATTGATCGCGGCAACGCTAAATTTTACTGCTGATATGCCCGGACCCAACACGAGCAAATATTTAACGCCATTTTCCGAAAATACACTTGTCTGGAAATAGCCCAGCTTTGTACTGCTACTACTTGGCTAATCTGATAGAAATAGTTTAGATTATCATAAACCCTCAACGTATCCGACTTGAAAAATGAACTATCCTGGTTGCAAATTGTCCATGCACCTGATCCAATATCAACGCCTTTTCGCGAGAGTTGGTTAATACTTAATTTAAAAAGTTTTAAGAGTTGACGCGGCGTGCGTAAAGTATTTTGACACAGACCAGTGTTACAGTTAAAAAGAATGATTATTATTATAAAAACGCGGATAACTTTTGTACTCGAAAAATTAATCATTCAAACAACCCTCACTTCCTGATTAACCCAAGCTTACTGGTATCCGCAGCCGTTACTGTCGGATAAATATCATCTTTAGTATTGGCCTTGCCGTCCTTGCCTACCGAAAAAAGCAAGTATTTATTCCCCTTCTTTTGATATTGAAAAACAAGCGCTTTTTTATCGCCGTTTATTCCCTGCACCGGATCGTAAATGGATACAGAACTATTTTTTGTTTCGAGCTGTTGCAGACTGTCGGGGTAGGCGCCGTTTTGAAGCTTATAAAATTCAACGCTCTTTACAAGGTCATTTAATTCGGTTTGAGACATGTCTGCAAATCCATCTGCTACAAGACTGCTGTTTTGTGTATAGTAAATAAGTGAACCGTATACAGCAACAGTTATTAATATTCCAATGGCACCCATGATGATAAACACCCTATCCTTAAAATGCGCAATGCCCAATATAATTAACACAAAGCCTGTAATTGCACCTATCAACGGGATTAAACAAAGTAAACCAATAAAGTATATTGGCTTAAAAGTAAGCGGAGTTTTAGGTTCAATACCTTTTGCGTTGGCTATACCGTTTGTAATAATGGTTAAAAAGCGCGCGGATTCATCTTCATCAGCAAAACACCATGTTGGTAAAAGATAATAATCGGCGTTAGGTAACAACACAAAGATAAAATTACCGGTTTTTCCAGCCTCCTTAATGTCGTCGTACGTTAAAAAAGCTACTTCGGTTCTATCAGTTATCTCGATGCCCGATGAAAAGGGTTTATAGGTCTTTTGGAGATTAGGATACATCAAGCTGTCGTGCGCATTTTTTAACTTTGTTTTTGTACGGAAAAAAGGTATTCCAAAGAAAAAAGGAAACAATATTATGCCAATGACCAGCAGGTTGATAACATAGAAGTAAGGGAACAGTCCAATTGCCGACAAAACACCATCAACAGCCAATAAAATTAAGAGCCGCCGCTGCCAGTTTCTTTTTAGACCATATTGCCGGTAAAAATCTATATGATCCTGTTCGGTGGTTTCAACTACTATTTCCATAAATGCAGCGTGTTACTTTTTCTCCTCCACCCCAATCAAAACACTAGCTCTGCCATCTCTTACATCTGGATTAATTCCAACAGTCATCAAAAACTTACCGCTGTAAGTTGCGCTCCCAAAACTTGATCTGGTGCCCGGAAATAAGTTCACTTCGCTAACGGAATAGATTTTATCCGGATCAAGTCCTTTTAAGCGGATAGGCAATTTGGTGCCGGCATCGTACCTGTAATTTACCAGGTAGTTGAACATAATTGCTTTTGTTTTGGCGGAATCTACGTACATAATGGAGGCCACATCATTTTCACGCGGGTCCTGCAAACGGTATTGGTCACCGTGCCAAATGGCTTCCGAAAATTGTTTATAGGTACTAACCGCCTGCTGGCAGAATGTTAATTCATCTGGTTTTAGCTTACTTACCACGATATCGAAACCTAATTTGCCCATCATGGCTACATCGGTACGAAATTTCAGGGGCTCCTTTCCCCAGTCGGTAACATGGTTGGAGCTGGTTAGGGCGGGGTAGAAGTATGAATACTCCCATTGTATAAATATCCGCTCTATAGGTTCGGTATTGTCGCTTGGCCAGTATTCGGTAAAGTATTTCAAAGCACCGTAGTCAACCCGGCCGCCGCCGCCCGAGCATAACATCAGGGGTACGGTTGGATATTTGGCGCGTAAACGGTCGAGCACATGGTACAGTCCGAAAACATAGTCAGCATAGAAATTCCCCTGGTGGGTTTCGTATGCCGAATAAGCGTTATACATCAATGAGTTGCAGTCCCATTTAATGTAGGCCAGTTCCGGGTTTTTTGTGAACAGGTCATCTACTATGCTAAAAACATAGTCCTGTACTTTGGGGTTGCTCAAATCAAGCACCAGCTGGTTACGCATGTAATATTCAGGGCGCTGGGGCTGTTTTACTATCCAGTCCGGGTGTTTTTCATAGAGTTCACTTTTGGGGTTAACCATTTCAGGCTCCACCCAAATGCCGAATTTTACGCCATCTTCTTTTGCGGTTTTTGTTAAAAAGGCAATGCCATTGGGTAGTTTCGCTTTGTTCACTTCCCAGTCGCCAAGACCGGCGTGGTCGCCATTGCGGGGGTATTTATTGCCAAACCAGCCGTCATCCAACAAAAACAAATCAACACCCAGCGTTTTGGTGTCCTTTAAAAGGCCGGCCAGCTTATCCTCATTAAAATTAAAATAGGTGGATTCCCAATTGTTCAACAGCGTTAGGCGCGGACCGTTTCCATCAACAATTTTATATTTACGCGCCCAGCTTTGCAGGTTACGGCTGGCATCGCCCTCACCTTTGTTGCTAAGGGTGTAAACAAACTTTGGGGTGGTAAATTCTACGCCCGGTTTCAAAGTATAGTCGGCGGCATAATTGTTTATCCCGGCAATAAGGCGCAGGTTATTGGTAGGGTCAACCTCCAGATCAATGCGGTAATTGCCGCTCCATTCTATGTTGCCGTATAATACCTCGCCCTCATCCTCGGTGGCTGGTTTGTTTAACGAAACCATAAAAATTGGAGGCTGAAAAAGATCGGCCCGCGAGCCTAACTTGGAATCGAGTGTTTTGATGCCATGGTTAAGTTGTTCTTCTTCGGGCTTCATTTCCCTGGCCCAGTCGCCGTGAAAATGTTTCAGCCAATAGCTGCCGGCTCGCAGGTATAAGTTGGCCGACGCGTATTTGTTCAGTATTACATCCTTTTTTTCGTGGTGTTTAATAACGCTCCATTGTTCGGTTACGTTTTCGTTGTAATAAGTTTCATAATAAAGCGTAACCTCAAAATCATAAAGTGAATCCTTTAAATTGATGGACAGCAAGTTCACATCGTCGTTAATTTTAGTAACCGAATGGTCAACATATTTTAACTCCAATGATTTATTACCATCGGCATGGGTAACCGATATCGCCGGCTCCAGCAGATTGCGGGTGCCCGATGTTGTATAAGCGGGGTTAAACTCGCTGGTGCTTTGAAAAGCCTTGTAGCTTTTGGCGATAGCCGCATACTCATTTTTATCCGACAGCTTATTACCGAAATACACTGTTTGCAACTGTTTTTCGGAGTTCACCTGTAAAACCATTGCATTTTGTTTGGTTTCAATAGGGATGGTGATGGATTGGGCGTTGGCAGCGGTAGCCTGAATAAGCAGCAGTGCGCAAGCAGCAATGCCCTTTAAAGCGAGGAGAAGGGTTGGTTTTTTCAATTGGTGGAATTTAATTCATCAATATTAAAAAAAAACTCTGTCATTTCTACAGGGGTGCGAAGGAGAAATCTTTACGAATATGGTTTGTCAACCAGACATGGTGTATAACTGTATGATTTATAAGATTTCTCCTTCGTGCCTCAGTCGAAATGACGTTTGGGGGCTGTGAGAGCGAATAACTACTTATAAACCACCCCATCCTTCATCACCATACTTACCTGTTTTACTGCTTTAATATCTTCGGCAGGATCACCTTCAACTGCCACCAAATCGGCCAGGTAACCTGCACTAACATGGCCCAGTGTATTTAATCCAAAAACCCGGGCATTTACCGATGTGGCCGATCGTAACACATCTATCGGTTTCATGCCATATTCGGCCATTAGTACCATTTCACGGGAATTATCCCCGTGAGGGAAAACACCCACATCGCCACCCATGCAAATGGTTACACCAGCCTTTATGGCTTCGGTAAAGATATAATGCTTTTGTTTAACGCCATCGGGGTCGGGGTCGATGCCTTTTCGCCAGCCGTGGTATCCGGCAATTGCTTCGGTAGCTGCTATGGTTGGGCAAAGGGCTATACCCTTTTCTTTCATTAATTTAAATAGTTCGGGCGTGCCGCCATCCCCATGCTCAATGGTCGTAACGCCGGCAGCTATGGCGCGGCGCATACCTTCTTCGGTAGCCGAGTGTACTGCAACAATGCGGCCACTGCTTTTGGCAACCTGTACGGCAACTTTCAATTCATCTTCGGTAAAGGTTGGTGCAGCTACATCGTTTAGCCCCCATCTATAGTCTACATATATTTTTACTACATCGGCCCCATGGCCAATTTGCGAGCGCACTACATGGGTAATGCCATCAATACCATCGGCCTCTTCGCCGCCTTTTACCGGGTTATTTTCGGACACTTCGCTTTTGGGGCCGTAACTGCCTGTAGCTACAATGGCGCGCGTGGCTACCATCATCCGGGGGCCGGGAATGATGCCTTTGTTTATGGCTGTTTTCAACCCCACGTCATCATAAGCAGCACCTTCGGTGCCTAAATCCCTAACGGTGGTGAAACCGGCCAACAAAGTTTCTTTGGCGTGTACTACGGCGCGGGCGGTACGCTCGGCACGGCTTTCGGTTAATACCTGATCGTTCCAGGGTGTTTCATTGTAAGGGTGCAGAAACAAGTGCGAATGACCTTCTATCATGCCGGGCATCAGCGTCATCCCTTTTAAATCAATAATTTTTGCTGATGAGGGTGCTTTGATGGTTTGTGGCTCTCCAGCTGTTTCAATTTGATTATCTTTAACCAATACCCACCAGCCGGGGTGCATTTGTTGTCCGTCAAAAACACGGTCGGGTTTGAGCAAAATATAGTTATCAGGGCTTTGTTGCGCCAACAAATGGCAGCAGGGAAAAAGCAGGAGGGGTAAAAACAAGCGTAGTATTCTCATTGGGATAAAGTTAAAGGTATATAAACGACATCTAATCTATAAAATAATAATCAAATAAATTTAAAACCTATGCAACCATTTTGCTACACAGTCCATCTTACTGTTAAATGATGTTTTTGGAGCAGAAATACAATATTAAAGAACTGGTAAAACTTTGCAAAGCCGGCGAGCGCAAGGCGCAGGAATTGCTGTACAAACAATTTGCTTCGAAAATGCTGGGGGTTTGCGCCAGGTATGCAACCGACCGGATGGAAGCCGAAGATATGCTGCAAAATGGCTTCATCCGGGTTTTTCAAAAGATAGGTGATTTTAGGGATGAAGGCTCTTTTGAAGGTTGGGTACGGCGGATAATGGTACACAGTTCGATAGAGTATTATCGCAAACATCACAAGATGATGCAGGTTGTTGAGCTGGAAGATGCCGCAAACGAGCCTTCGGTTAACCCGTTGGCAACAGCTAACCTGGCAGCGAGTGATTTGATGATATTAATTCAAAAACTATCGCCGGGATACCGGATTGTTTTTAACTTGTACGCCATTGAAGGCTACTCGCATAAAGAAATAGCGGCAATAGTGGGTATAACCGAAGGCGCTTCGAAATCGCAGCTATCAAGGGCGCGTGGCGTATTAAAAGAACAAATAATAAAAATGGAGGGCAAACGATATGGAAATGCAGGATAAAGACTTTGATAAGTTGTTCCATTCAAAACTGGATGACTTTGAAATGCAGCCATCAGCCGGTGTGTGGGAGGGAATTGACCGTGAACTTAGAGCAGATAAACGCAGAAAATTGTTGATACCGTTTTTAAGCGCGGCAGCCAGCGTTGTAGTTTTGATTACTGCCGGGATATGGTTTATTCCGAAAATGAGTGGTGTGAATACTAAGGGTTCGGGCAAAAATACAGTAGCCGTGGTTACCAAACCGGCCGTTGTTACAGCCGGGCCGAAAAAACAGGCGATTGCAGTGCCTGCCCGGATAAATCAAATGCCGGTAGCAAAGGTTACTCCTGTCAGAACGATTTCGCCAACTGAAGTCCGGAAAGATACTGCCACTCCTATACAAAGCGTTGCGGGCACGGTTAATGCTAACGCACCGAAAAGAGCACCCGAAGAGGTTATAGCAGCAGTGTCACAACCGCCGCAGCCTGCAATTACTAAAGCAGTTGTACCAGGATCAGAAGTGCCATTGGCTGTGAAAAATCCATCAGATGTGGCAGCCGTTGCTGTTGCGGAACAACCACAGGTTCAGTTGCCTGCAAAAGAAAATCAGGAACCGGCACCGGTTAAAGCAAGACATAAAGTACGTACCCTGGGCGGCCTGCTTAACCTGGCCATAGCTAAAGTGGATAAAAGGAAAGACAAGGTTATTGAGTTTGCCGAAACAGACGATGAAGAATCTAACGTTACCGCAGTTAACCTCGGCATTATAAAAATCAAGAAAGAAAAATAACATCCAATATAAATAGTATGAAACGATTAATTTTAATGGCAATGGTTTGCATTGCCGTAAAGGGAGTGCTTGCCCAAAATGTACAAGCCGATACAACCAAAACAGCTGCGGATACCACTAAAAAAGAAGGCCCCAAAATTCTGATAAGCTATGGTGAAGACGGGAAACACGAATGGCCAA
>JABDBM010000117.1 GCA_013288685.1 Bacteroidota bacterium
TAGTATTTTTTTACATTTTCTTAAAATTAGTATCACAATGATGTAAAACACACAATAAAAGAGGGAACAAAAGGTGTAAAAATCAACGTTAAAAAAGAATCGCAGATTATTATGATTAAGCTGATTGAAAATCAAAAACTAACCGGCTTAATCACCCTTTGCATGGATAATCAGTTTTAGATTCGTTTTCAGGGTTTAACTTTTTATGACCCGGAGGGTCAAGACCTTTGTAGAAAAAAAATGATAAAAATGTATTGCCGCGGAGCGGCTACCCTTAGTCGCCTAACAAGATATTGCTCATCATAGCTGGAAGGGTAGTCGCTCTGCGGCAAATTATGGGGTGGGTTTCTTTTCTACAAATCGGTAGACCCTCCGGGTCACAAAAGAATCAACGAGGATTCACAATCAATGTTATTCACACAATTCGTCTATAAAATCAAATAATCTGTGTAAGCACTATTTTTTCAATAACAATATAATTACCTCAAATAGCAACATCTCCGTTTTAAGAGTAGCGAGTGCCTTTCCAATATGATTTCTTACAGTTTTTGGGGAAATCTGTAACTTCTCGGCTATTTCCTGGCTCGATAAGCTTTCGGTAAATCGTAGCTTAAATATAATCCGTTGTTGCTCGGGCAAGGTCTCAACCAAAACATTAAAGGCGGTTATAAATTCTTTATAAAGCAATTTTGAATCGGCGTGGTGAACCAGGCCGCTATCCTCATTAATATTGTCGGGCAGTTCGGTATATTTATCTTCCTTGCCCATTCTTTTATAAACGCCGTTTCGGGCTGCAACAAATAAATAAGCCTGTAAATCAAGAATCAATGTTTTAGAACCCCTTATCCATAACTGCACAAAAATATCCTGTGTAATATCCTCGGCTATTTCTCTGTCATTTACGCGTTTATAAGCGCCATTAAATACTTTTTTCCAGTACCGGTTGTAAAGTACGTCAAAAGCATCCCTGTTCCCTTCGCTTAAGCGTTGCAAAAGGTCCGAATCCGGGAGGATACTGAGGTTAATATTTACTGCGGGGCTATCCAATCGTATTTATTGATTTACAGCAGATAATATTTGCCGGTAATATAAAAGTATTTAAAATTAAAATTATCGCAATTTATTTCAATTTTCTTTACAATACTCATACCTAATATAAATTTTATTAAACAAAAATACAAAATTAAACTTAATAGCGGGCTAACGTGTTGATTATTACCAGGAAGCGCTCCGTTTGCACTAATCATAAGCTTTTGGATAAAAAACAAATAGCATTAGGATTCATTGATGGATTTTTATATTATTGATAGCCAATATAAATTCAATGAATTATAAAAGAGATGGCTTTGATGGTCAGCGGGCCATTGTGATGCCAAAATCTGTTATCCATAAGTTCTGCTTGTTTAATCAGGTAATAAACAAAGCGTACATTACCGACCTGGGGTACTACCCAAAAGCGCGCTTCCATTACAGGAAAAGGCCCCTTGGCGCCGATCAGAACATACTGATCTATTGTTTGGAGGGCAAGGGGAAGGTTACCATTGATAAGGCCAGCTACAACATTATTCCGGGCGATTATTTTGTTATACCCTGCAATACATCCCATCAATACGAAACCGACGAAAAAAATCCATGGACTATTTACTGGTGCCACTTCAAAGGCGAACAGGCTGACGCCATTGTGGAGCGGCTGGTAAGTAAATCAAACTCCTTTAAATATAGCCTTGATTTTTTGGAAGAGCGTATAACACTTTTTGACCAGCTGTATGTAAACCTGGAAAAAGGCTACAGCCACGAAAACCTTACTTATGTTAACCTGCTGTTTTTACAGTTTTTATCGACATTTTTATTTAGCGAAAGACTGACCGCCACTCATCAGGATAAATCGGACGATTTTTTAGAAAAATCCATCAGCTTTATGCAGGATCATATTGATAAAACTTTAACCCTAACAGATTTTGCAGCCCACGTTAATTACTCGCCCAGTCATTATTCATCGAGGTTTAAACACAAAACAGGCTTTTCGCCAATTGAATATTTTAACCAGTTAAAAATTCAGAAAGCCTGCCAATACCTGCAATTTACTGATTTGCGTATTAAAGAAATTGCATTTAAAATAGGTATTAATGATGCCTATTATTTTACCCGGCTGTTTAGCAAAACCATGGGTTTTTCGCCCAAGCATTACAGGCAAACGCGGGCATCGGTTAAATAAGTGTCGCTATAATGTTTGGTGGGATAAAATAACCAAATACGGAAAGCGCCGGGCGCATAAAAGTATAACCACCAGGTGCGGAATATCAAGTAAACAGGATCGTTTTTTGAGGTAGATGCAACAGGGTTAAATTAGGCGTAAATGACTGATTATCAAATTAAACACGATGTTTAAAGTGCTTAAAAATTAAACACTTGATTATTAGTCATTTATGTAAATTTAACTTATAATTAAAAATAACACTATTGATTATCAATTATTTACATGATTTAAACGTGATGGGCGTGTGCGCGAGTTAAACACCTTAAAGTAGAAACAGTTAAATATAAGACCATGAGTTTACTTTACCTTATTTAACACCCACTCCCCTACTTTTGTGCCCTGTATAATCCCGTTCTCAATAGCATCCATAAAATGTATGCCACCCCAAAAACGCGATATAGCCGCTTCTTTCGCTGCCTGGTTAAACGAAGTAAATTTTCGAGGCGGCACACCGAAACTAACTTCTACATTATCGGTATAATGAAAATCAGCGCCTAAATAATGGCTCAATATTACTGAAGAAGTAGAAGACACAACTGAATGCCCGCTGATATACTCCGGGAAAGGCGGGGTTTGCAACAGGGGTTTCCAGTTAGGGTCAATATATTTGCGGATGGCTGTTTCGGGACGGATGCGATTAGTACGGTATTTATCTTCCCAGCAGCATATAAAACAATCCATCATGCCAACCGATAATACAGTGTTTATTTCCATGGCTTTTTCAAAGCCAACATTTGCCTGTTTACAGGCAATACCGGCAATGCCCATCCAGTGCGCTCCCGGCGATATTTTTTTAAGGCCGATCAACATGTGTCCGTCGTTTTGAACGGCAAAGGGGTTGCAATCCCAAAAGTTGGCAATATCCGTTTGTTCCTTTGTTAAGTTAGCGCCACTATGGGTATAGCACATCATCAAATACTTATAAAATGCCGAATTTTTATCAGTTGAGAACGGAATAGGCGCACCGGGAACAAACTGCGCTGCCGAATCGAGCGTAAGCGGTCTGATGGTGTTAAAGTACGGCTCAACCGGCGTCATATACGCCGGCGGGGTTGGGTCCCAGCTACCGGGGGCGCCTTTTGGGGTAAAACGCTTATAATTACTTATGCGGTTATATTTATCGGCCTTTGCATACTGCAGTATCTGTTTGCTTATGATTTGAGCGTAGTGCTTCGAGCTGTCAACCACTTCATCACTAAACCCCGCCTTTTTGCACGAATCAATAAAACTCTCTTCGTTTTTTAACATCAAACTGCCCGATGGCTGTAGTTTTGCTGCGGTTTGATACATGGCTAAAACAGCGCTTAACTGATAATTATAGCCGGTTAATTCTTTAGGCTTGTTTATGACCGGGTATTGATTTAACACGCCATGCATACTTTTGGCATTTTTATCATTTTCGGCAATTATCTCGTATCCCGATAAACAGGTATAGGCAAAAAATCTGGCTGCCAGCGGCGGATTGGTTACATCGTGTATCATTACCCCGCTCATTTGCGCAATCACCTTGCTGATGTCGTTATTGGCGAGTACCGGCTGTTTCTGATTACCGCAACTGCTGATTATTGCAAACAGCGTTGCAAGTGACGCTATAAAAAAAATCTTCTTCATGCCTTATTTTTGTTTATAGGCGGTGATGCCTGTGCCGTTAATACCAAAAAGCAAAGTGTTGTTTATTTGGAGTACACTCCTCACATCGCCCCATAATTTAAATCCCGATTGTTGCTGGGCAACATAAGTAAAGCCGCCTTTACCGTCGCCCTTTAGCAACACACCGTAGTTGGCATCGTATTTACCGAAACGGATACGGGTGTGGTTAATATTACCGCAAAGCAGCAAATCGCTGTTGCCATCGTGGTCATAATCCAACACGGTTACGGTGTATACCGGTGCGTATTGGGCCTGCAAAGGCAATGCTACCTGGTGCAGTTTGCCCTGACTATTGCTAATAAAGCAGGCGGTTGTGAGCGTGTTTGCTGATAGATGTTTTGCCCCTTTCAGTTCATCAGCAGTAAACACCTGGCTCAGCGTATCTTCAGCATAACTTTTATAATCGGGGAAACGGCCGCGCATCATGCTAATTTGGTCCAGTAATTCGTCCCGGGTTACAAAGGGATAGCTTTTGTGTTGTATGTAGGTACACAGTATGGGGTCGACCGAGCCATTATCGTCAAAATCCTTATAATACATTTCAACAGGTTCGGTGTCCGAGGCCCTGCACTGCGAGTTTAAACCCAGGTTGCCTGCTATTAAATCAGGATGGCCATCATGGTTAATATCAGCTACCTGCAAAGTATTCCACCAGCCGGCTTGTTTTTTATCAAAATACTTATCGGTGGCATCAACGAGCTTGCCGTTTTGATTTTCGAAAACGGTTATAGGCATCCATTCGCCAACAACAACCAAATCAGGTTTCTTGTCGCCGTTCATATCTACCCAGGCGGCATCGGTAACCATGCCTATATTTTTTAGTGACGCATTGTACTGCGCAGTTTTATCGGCAAAATTACCTTTACCATCATTAATAAGGATATAACTTTCCGGCGTTTCGGGATACCTTCCGGGGATAACCCTGCCGCCTACAAACAAATCGGGATAGCCATCTCCATTTATATCAGCAACCCTCACGCAGCTTTTACTGTTCAGCATTTTTGGCAATGCATTGTTGGCTTTGGTAAAATTACCTTTGCCGTCGTTGATGTAAAGGCGATCCTGCAATTGCGGATCATTGGGCTGATAATCATCATACCCTCCCGATGCTATGTATAAATCAGGTTTGCCATCGCCATTGGCATCAAACAATACCGCAGCGGCATCGGTGCTTCCCTTGTCGGCATCAAACACCGCTTCTTTTTTCAAACTAAAACCGCCGTCTTTTTGCTGGATGTACAAACTGCCTGCTTTACCGTTTTGGCCGCCAACAAATATATCTTCCAGGCCATCGCCGTTAACATCGCCCTTGATCATACAAGGCCCCGAAAAGGATAAGGGATTTATCATTAACGGCTGGCGTTTAAAATCATTAGCGGTACTTGCAGCTTCTTTATCAACTATTGGCGATTTTACTTCCGCAAACACAGGCGCGGCCGCTTTTTGTTTTGTATAGCCATTGGTTGCATCCTTTTCGTTTAAGGTTATCTGTTCATCGCCTTTTACTTTTTGCAATAGCTGGGTTTTACCGCGCTGCCATATTATACGCAGTGAATCAATCTGCACATCAGCACCTAAACCAAAATGCAATACCGGCGATACGCTCGATTGAAAACCCCGCGTAGGCATTTGCTCCAGGTATTGCTTTTTGTTGCCTGCATATATCATCACTTTAGCGCCAATACCCTGTGTATTTTTATCAGCTCCTTTCAGATTAATTGCCAGGTAATGATTTTTATTTTGTGCCCGCGCATTGTTTTTATAGATAAATGCCGGTTTATTTACATTGTTTACTACCAAATCAAGGTTGCCATCGTTATCCAAATCGGCATAAGCGGCACCGTTGCTGTTTGATGGTTGATTGATGCCCCAATCGGCGCTGGTATTGGTGAATGTTAAATTGCCATTATTCTTAAAAAAATAGCTCGAAACCTCTGACGATGGCATTTGCTTAACCCAGGTTAACAAGTCCTGCCGCATTACTTTGCGGTCGCGCAGGTTATCGCCCATGAATTTTAAAAAATCCATATTGGTATAATCGCGGGTGTAGCCGTTGCTCACAAAAAGATCTTTCCAGCCGTCGTTATCATAATCGGCAAACAAGGGGGCCCAACTCCAGTCGGTATTAGCGATACCAGCCACCTGCCCAACCTCACTAAAGGTGCCGTTGCCATTATTTAACTGCATCATATTGCGCATGTACTGATAATAAAAACCAACCCGCAGGTTAAGGTTAAAGGCTTCGTAATTATCGCCACCGAACAACATTTTCTGGCGCTTATTATCCTCCGGAAGCATATCCAGCGTATAAATATCCGGGCTTAAATCGTTATTGATATCGGCAATATCGTTCCCCATCGAAAACAGGGAAGTATGGCCTATTTGCTGCTGTAACTTATCTGTAAAGCTGCCGTTGCCGTTGTTCATGTACAGCCTGTCGGGTACGTTGTAATCATTGGAGATATAAATATCGGGCCAGCCATCGCCGTTTACATCGGCCACGCCGGCGGCCAGGCCATACGAAAGGGCCGTGTTAACTATGCCCGCTTGTTTGGTTACATCGTCAAAATGCCCGTTGTTGTTTTTAAATAGCCTGATGCCCATTTCTGCGTCGGGCTTGCTCATTAAAGTGCTTACCGATATATCATCCAGGTTACTAATCCGTGCCGGGTTATGGTTTACCAGCAGCAAATCCAGGTCGCCATCTCTGTCGTAATCAAAAAAATAAGCCTGGGTGCTAAATGATGAGAAGTTAAGACCATAATCTGCTGCCATTTCCTTAAATATGGGTACTCCATTGCCGTCATTCCCCTGATTAATAAACAGTTGGTTTACTCTTTTTTCGGCCCGCACCTTTCCCGAATAGCATACATATATATCCAGCTTACCATCGCCATTGATATCTACCAACGTTACACCGGTTTTCCAGGGACCGGGGCGCCCGGCAACTCCTGCCACATCCGTAACATCTTCAAACTGCATATTGCCTTTATTCAGATACAGTTTATTATCCGTCATGTTGGCGGTAAAATAAATATCCTGCTTACCATCGCCATTCAAATCGCCAATGGCTACGCCGCCACCGTTGTAAAAGTACTCGTACATTAAAACGTTGGTGTTTAACCCTTCGGTTAACGAGTCGTTAAACGTGATGTGAGTGGTTGATGCCGGCAGTAACGAAAATAGGTGATTATCGTTTTTGTCGGCGGCACCTGGGTGATTATTGCATGCCTCGAGGGTCAATAGCCCCAGCAGCCCAGCTGTGGCAACGAATTTAAAAAACGGAAAGCGTAAAGATCTCATTTATTGGTTTGGCCCTTAAATAGAAAACAGAACCCGCTCCGAAGATACAGGTTCTGTCTCTTTTATAAAACAACAATTAGTAACCGGGGTTTTGTTTCAGTTTACTATTCTGGTCTATCGCATATTGCGGTATCGGGAACAGGTAGTTTTTGCTCACATCAAACTTGTGGTTACCGCCCGGCGGTACTACCGGGGTATAAGTAAACCCGCCTGCACCGTCAGACTTAATGGCAACACCGTGTATTGGGTTGTTTAAGTTATTGCCCATTTTCCAGCGCATTAAATCAAACCATCGTTTGTCTTCAAATGCCAACTCAACCCTTCGTTCGCGCCGTATGGCGGTTCGCATATCGGTTTGGCTTAGGCCGGCTGTTAAATTGGGCAGTTTTACACGGCTACGCACTTGGTTAATGGCTGCGTACACCGTAGCATCGGGCCCGGCGGCTTCGTTTTGCGCTTCGGCATAGTTAAGCAGTACTTCGGCGTAGCGGAAATAGTAATAGTTTTGGCCACCGCTCAATCCGTTCCAGTTATCAGGACCAAGTTGAATACCAACGTTTATGTTTTTGCGGATGTAATAAGCGGTTTGCCCTGCATCATTATGATCCGAAAGGTCAATTTCGTTGGCGCTGTTTATGCCCTGGCGCGTGTAAATAGTATCATTGTAGGAGAACGATCCATCATATACAATGCTTTCGTAAAACCTTTGCTCGCGGTGAGTATAAGGGTGCTTAGGGTCATAGCCCGATGCCGGGTTACTGATAGGCAAACCGTTGTCCATCGCATAATCGTCAACCAGTTCCTGGGTTGGGTCAACACCTCCCCAACTGGTTTCAACTCCTCCTTTGGTAAATGTAGGGCCGTTAACACTGCCGTAAAAATTTCCTTTAACGCGTGGAATATACTGGCGATAAAATATAGCTTCAGAATTGGCGGTATTATCTAAAAACACGCTGCCATAATCGGCAAACAAACTGTAGGTATTGCTATTCATAACCTTCAGGTTTGAAGCGGCTGAAGCAGCAAAATCCTGGTTATACAATTGTACCCAGCCTAATAAGGTATACGCTGCGCCCTGGCTTACACGACCGGGTTGCGGCGTAACGGGCAAACTTGATGCGATAGCCTGTAATTCGGTAGTGATAAATTTGTAAGTATCGTCAGAACTACTGCGGGGGAGAAAAACTGAATTGCCGTCCTTGTTGAAATCAAGCGGACTGGCGGTAATGGGCAAGCCACCATAAGCCATCCATAACAGGTGATAAAAATAAGCCCTTAAAAAACGAGCTTCGGCCAACCGGGTTGTTTTGTAACTCTCGGGCAGCGCTGATGCTGTTACGTTTGCAATAAACACATTGCATTTACGGATGTAGCCATAGTTGTTTGCCCAATCCAAATTTAAGGCCTGGTTTCCAAAAGTGATTGTCGCCGGCGTATAATTGGCCTGCTGCGCTTCGTTGCGCGAATTTGGCCAGGCGTAACCGCAGATAGAATTATCCGTCCAGTTGTCAAACGGGTCATAATAGTTATTGCCATCGGGTAATTGGTTATAAATGTCATTTAAATCCAGGTCGGCGGTTGATGTGTTTGCAAAAACTGTTGGGCCGCTAAGCCTGTCGTGCGGCGTGATGTCCAGCGATGAATCCAGCGATTTCTTACACGAGGAACTCAATATACCGGCCAATGCAAGTAGCAACCAGCCGGTGGATATGTATTTGATTGGTGTTTTCATTTTTTTGATCTTTTAAAGGATTAAAAAGTTACGTTGGCGCCTACGGTAATTACTTTTACCTGCGGATAATACTGCCCGTTTTGTGCGCTTACTTCGGGGTCAAAGTTTTTAATCTTGCTCCAGGTAACCAGGTTTTGACCCGATAAGTAAACTCTTATGGAATGCATGTGCAACTTTTGCATTACGCCGGTAGGGATGGTGTACCCTAAGTTAAACGTTTTTAGTCGCAGGTAATCTCCATTCCTGATCCAAAACGATGACGTTTGGATGTTATTGGTAGCAGGCACCGTGGTTATACGCGGATTTGCAGCGTTTAAGTTCGTGGGTGTCCAGTAGTCCATGTTGTCGATAGTTGCTGAAGCCGAATTGTCAAAAGGATAGACCTGGTCGTAAAAATCGCGTCCCATAGCACCCTGGAACAGTATGCCAAAATCAAACTGTTTGTAAGTAATGCTGGGCGACAGGCCATAAACGGTCTGCGGGTCGTACGGTTTACCGATAGGTACAATATCATTATTGTCAATTTTGCCATCACCGTTCACATCCTTATATTGTATATCGCCAGGATGAACTTGTCCCCATGGCTGGATAGCTATGCCTGGTTTCAGGTTGCCCGATGCGTCAAAATCGCCCGGCGTGAAAAAGCCTGTTGACTGGAATCCAAATCGTGTATTTAAAGGGCGGCCGGTTATGCGGCGGTTAGGATTATCGTACGTGGCTGCGGTTTCAAATACCTGTAACAGTTTGTTTTTGGCATAAGTAATGTTGCCGCTAATACCTACTGTTAAATCCTTACTAAACCGGTGTGTTGTTCCTAAAGTTAATTCGAAACCCTGATTACTCATAGAGCCTGAGTTTACCTGCGATAAACCAATCCCATATTCGGCCGGTAAGGTAACCGTTGGCGCAAATAACATATCGCTTCTTAACTCATGAAAATAATCGGCCTCGAAAGTAAGGCCACCGTTCCATAAAGTACCTTCAATACCAATGTCGGTTTTCTTTGCCCTTTCCCAGGTAATATTGGGATTAGGCTGGGTATTTTCTGTTAACCCTTGTGTACCCTGACCGTTAATTACGGCCGAATTACCATAAAGCCCAAACGAACTTAGGTACTGGAACGGTGCCCCTGCAAGCGCACCCGATTCGCCCCATGACCCCCTCATTTTCAAATTGTTAATCCAGGTGTAGTTGTTTTTAATAAAAGGTTCCTCGGATATTCGCCAGCCTGCTGCAAACGACGGGAAGAAACCAAAACGATGCCCTGGTGCGAAATAGTAATTACCATCATACCGGCCCGAGGCTTCGAAAAGGTATTTATTATCGTACGCATACGTACCACGATAAACGGCGGATAGTTGTTTGGTTGCTAACGAATAACCACTGTTGTTGATATCAGTACTGTTTGAACTGCCATCATTTAATTCGGCTATCGGAACATTATAGTTAATCCTGCCGGCTGTAAATAATGATGATTTTGTATTCCTGGCTTCTAACACCACCAAACCCGTAACATCACTTTTACCAAAACTGCGGTGATAGTTTAAATAACCCTGATACGTAAATGCCTGCGATTGGGCAAATGATTCGGTATAGGTGGGATTTCCCGGCCCATCGCTACCGGCTTGTGTAATAGCCTTGGTTGTTGGGTCGTATGAATAATATACAATGGGAGTAAGATAACTGCGCCCAAAAGAGTTTATTGCGGATGTTTGGTCGTTAGGCGCCTTTGGATTAAAGGGGTTATAGTCATAACTTGCGGCCACTTTAATACTCAACCCTTTAATAAAAGGTAATTGTTGCTCAATACTTAACTGGGTTAACATAGTATAACCCAACGAATCGGCATAACCACTGCCGTAGATATTACCGTAAGCAGAACGGCTGATATAAGAACCCGGTAAGCCGTTGGTAAAAGTAAGGGGCTGATTAGGCGGTGTACGGAAAGCCTGGTAAAAAATATTGCCCGACGAAACACCCGGATTGCGGCTATCCTCCACCCTGCCGTTTAATGACACGTTTACTTTGGTGGTTTTGGTAGCATCGGCTTCCAGGTTTGCGGTAACGTTGTATCTTTTGTAATTGGTTGGCCCCCAAAAACCATCCTGCGTAAGGTAACCAATGCCGGTATAGTAGCGTACATTTTCGCTGCCGCCGCTCAGTTGCAGGTTATTGCTGGTCATTGGCGTGTTTTTGCTGATCAACTCCTTTAACACATCATGATCCGGGTGACCGTTAGGGTCGCTATGGTTTTGGTATAAGGCTAAATCATTTGCCGAATAAGCGTGGGGTGCGCCAATATTATCATCGGCCGCGTTAAATAATGTAGCATACTGGTATGCGTTAACAAATTTGGTTAACACGGTTGGGTTTTGCCAGCCATAATAAGTGCTATAGCTAAGGGTAGGCTTGCCACTTTTACCTTTTTTGGTGGTGATGAGGATTACACCGTTTGCGCCGCCCAAACCGTAAGGAGCAACCGCGGCAGCATCCTTTAATATCGAAAAAGACTCGATACTGGCGGGGTCAAGCTGCGCGTAGTTGCGGGGTACACCATCAACAATTACCAATGGCTGTGTATTACCGGTTGTGCTTATGCCGCGGATTTGGATATTGGACCCATCCCGTCCAGGCTCGCCACTGCCCTGGGTTGCCAGGATACCGGCTGCACGGCCACCAAGGGCACTGGTGATGTTTGCCACCGGCTGTGTAGCAATATCACTACCTTTAATGGTTGATACTGCTGCTGTAACAGAGGAACGTTTTTGAACGCCGTATCCTACCACAACTACATCCTCCAGCTCTTTAGATGTGTTTTTCATTTGCACCTGCAGTTGGGTTTGGCCGTTTATCGCAACTTCCTGTTCGGCATAGCCGATGAAGCGGAAAACTAATGTCCCTTTTCCGTCGGGGATGCCGATAGAAAACTTTCCGTTTACGTCAGAACTTACACCGTTCTGGGTCCCTTTCAGCGTAACGCTTACGCCGGGCATCGGTTGGCCTTTTTCATCGATAATAGAACCGTTTAGTTTGGTTTGTGCAAATGCGCCGAAACATATCATGTTCAGCAGCAAAAAAATCACAAACAATTTCCCTCTGATTAAAGGCATTTCCCTCCATGAAGGACAGGTGAAATGGGGAAATTTCACATGAGTAAAATTTTCATTCATAATTAGGTAGATAAATTGGGTTAATTGGTTAATTGGTCTTATTGATAACAAATATGGCACTAAGCCGCTTAGGAATAAATAGATATTTTTACGTTAAAAATGGATTATATTACTAAATCTTGTTGCCTTGCAGGTCAATTGCAAATAATTCAAAAGAAGGTGATTATACACAGGTAATCAATAAATTAGAAAGGCTGATTATGGTTATAATCAGCCTTTCTATTGCGGGGTTTTTCCGTTATTACAGTCACAGAAATTAATTATTGGTTTATTTAAAAAGCGCGTGCAATTTTTCAGTTTTTACAGCTACCGCCGGTTTGAAATTGGCAGATGCCATGTATGCCTCAAGGCTATAGATTAACTGTTTAGATGCGGGGCGTTTTTCCTGTTCATCGAGCAAATCAATGCCCGAAACCAATAAGCTGCCATTACCGGCTTTGCACTCAAAAATTAAACCTAATGGCCTGGCTTTAAACCAATCGTCTATTATTCTCACAATGGGTTTCAGGTTATTTGAAAGGCTATCCAACCGGATGGCGTTGCTGTGGCTCATTCCATCCTGCCATTCCCAGCTGCTGTAATAATCTGTCGGAAATTGCGCTAAAGCGGGATGTTTTGGGTTGCACAAAATACCGAGTGTATGTGGTGGCTGGTTGTTGGTCCACGATGTATTCCAAAAAATACTGGAAAATCCTACTACGATATCGCCGCCCGCGGCAGGCTTTATAGCGTCCTTTTTTATACTGAGTAGAACTTTTCCGCCCTGGTTTAACACCGCCAATGCTTTGTCGTCCAATTGCTGGGTAACGTAAATATTTGCAGCGGGCGCTGGATTATGCGCCGGATAAACAAAAATATCCCAGGTGTTGGTGTAAGCGCCCACTGTTACTGTAAGCAATAATTGTTGCGGGCTGGTAATTGCCGAAAGCGGCTGGCTAATTTGCCCCAGTTTTATACCGTTGCCGATAGCCACATCAGTTGTTTTCAAATTCCCCGAAAACAATACCGCGCCAGCTTTATTGGCCAACTTCCATGAAGTAGTTACATGCTTTAGCGGCGCGTTGCCGAAGTGGGCAATTTCCACGCCTGCTTCAAGCGTTTCGTTATTTTCATAGATAAGTTTAGCCGTCCTGATCAGCGGTACTGTTGAATTACAAAACCTGCTGTATTCTTTTGCTGTAACATAACCTTTATCATCCCAAAAAGGATCTAAAACACCTACCAACGCGGTGCCTTGTCCCGGAAAATCGTGCAAATCAAGCAATTGAAAACCGCCAAAACCTTTGGTACGCAGGGCTGCTTCAATATCCGCTTTATAGCAAAGTACCTGTAGTTTTCCGGAGGCCATCAGGAAACTATCGGCGAGGTTTAACAGGTGATGTTCCTTTAAAAAATCATGAAATATATCGAAATTTAAAGGTTTAAGCACACCTGTGTACTTCTTCACTTCCTTTAAATTGGGATAAACGCACCACTGGCCAATTTCGTGACTTACGGTAGGCTGCGGCCATTTATTGATAATTGCCGACCAATCGTAATCGGTGCTTGGCGGCTGTGAATTAATGATACTTTTCACTCCTTCGCCCCAATGCTGTATACGTGGGTCCGATGTGCTGTTATAGTCACTTTCGGGTATTATCGGCCAGCCTGAAGCAGTGGTGTATAATCTTCTGCTGTCCTTTTGTTTCCAGTACTTCACAAACCCTGTTAAAAATTCGGTATGATGCTTCCCGCCCGGTTCATTGCCATAAGGCATCATGCAAAATGATGGATGGTTACCAAATGCATCGGTAACATGATTGCTTTCGTCGTAAATAAATTGATCGATGGGCTTGCCATCGCCAACAGTTGCCCATGCAGAGTTTTCAACCGACAAGTAAAAGCCGGCTTCATCTGCTGCTGCAAAAGCAGCCTCAGGCGGGCACCAGGAGTGAAAGCGCATGTGATTAAGGCCGTATGACCTGGCTATTCTGAAGATCCTTGCCCAGGCAGGTTTGTCAGTTGGCGGGAAACCTGTTTTAGGGAAAATGGCGCATTCCAGCGTTCCGCGCAAAAACATGGGTCGGTCATTAATGGTTAGCTGCCGTCCCTTCGCAATAAACTTGCGCATACCAAAGGTAATATCCTGGCTGTCTGTTCCGCTTTTTCCTTTTAACGTTACCTTCATCCTGTAAAGGTTAGGGTTAAACTCATCCCAAAGCAGCGGATGAGCTCCCATCGGATAAGTGAAGGAAATAACGTCAGAATCGCTCATTGCCGTAACGGATTTTTGAAGTGCCGGCAAATGCGCGCTACCTTCTTTATTTCCCGCTGCAGCCA
>JABDBM010000118.1 GCA_013288685.1 Bacteroidota bacterium
AGTTATCGGCAATAGGGCGGCCGGGTGTCACCTGATCAACGTTAATTGTTGCTTTACCAGCATTTTGGTCGAGCGTTGTGGTATCGCCCAAATTAATAACGACGGTGTTTTTTGGGTCTTTTCTGCAGGAAAAAAGACACGCGATGAGCGGAATAATCAGTAGTTTTTTCATCAATATGGAGGGGGTTACTAAGCTATAATATTTTTTTGTATTGTAGCCAAAACGTTACAGTAATTTTTTACAGCTGTTTATATAACTCTTCGGAGGATATTGCCGGAATGTTGGGTGGGATAAACAAAAAAAGACGCGGGTGTTGCGTCTTTATCAAAACAAAAAAACAATTAGAAAGCAATTGGTGTTATGTAAAAGAGATAAATTATTGAAAAATGAAAAAAAATATTGTTTACATTATTATAGGGGCGCTATTTGCCATTTGGCTATATGGCGAATACGTTGTACATACCCGCAGCCATGCCATTAATATTTTGATGGTAATAGCCGTTATCCTGTTATCGTATAAAATGATAAGTGGCGAACCCCGCAGGTATCAACGCCGCAGAGGGTTGCGATAAGGCATTATCGCCGGGTAATTTCATAAATCATTACCGAGTTACCATTCTTGTTATCGCGTCCCTGGGCCGTAACAACCAAATATTTATTGCTTTTATCCAGCGCCATACCTACCGGGAATGGATCGGCTTGTATGGAACCAATGGTTTTCATATCCGCAGTGCGTACAATACTTATTTTCGATTCTTTATTGGCATTGGCGAACAGGTACGCGCCATCGGTGGTAACGGTGATGGTTCGGGCGCCCAATCCCGTAAAGGTGGCCTTCCATTTTTTATAGGGGAGGTGCTTTTTACCGGGCTGTGCCCAAAAAAAGCTAAGGATATTTTTCCATTTTGTTTTTTCCACCATGCCGTCCTGGTTAGAGCTTAAAAACAAATAATCGCCGTTTATTACCAGGTGGCGCACATTGGTTTTGGTGCCGAAAACGGTGCCGAGGTATTTATCGCCTTTTATATCGAATATGGCAATGCCGCCGCCGTGCATGCGGCCTACAAAAAGGTAATTGCTGTCGGGGGTAAAAACGGTACCGCGCAGGCACAAACCGCAGTCCTCATCGCGGTCCACCTTTGTTTTAAAATTAAGGTTCATGCGTTTATCCACCACAAAATGGGCCACGTACTGAAACTTAGCCGGGTCGCCCGAACTGATGTCAATTAAATGAACGGTATTATCGCCCCAGTTGGTAACGGCAATATATTTATCATCAGGCGAGCAGGCAATCATTTTGGGCAACGGCGCCGATGGGAAAACCCGGATAATTTTATTACTGTCGGCATCGATCAAGGCAATGGCCGACGGTTCGGTTGCCTCTAAAATCGTAATCGCGGCGGTAGTAGGGCACCCATAAATATTTACCGTTGTTGGAGGTACACATTTCAACCGGTTTGCCGGTAAAAATGTTAGGTGCGTCTTTTTTGATCTTAAATTGATATCCCGGAAAATTGGTTTCTTTAAAAAGTCCCGAGTCGGCTGCGGAAAAAGTATGGTTAATTTCGGCAATTTTAACCAGGGTGTCGTTCATATCGTAAACAGAGGTAACACCGCCTTCCAGATTATTGATATAGAGTTTTTTGAAGACTTTACCGCTATCTGTTTTTTCGATAATTAATGCTGATTTTGGCGAATTGATGGTTGGATCGAAAATATCATGTGCGTTGGCCGGATGGGCATTAAAACTTTGAATGCGCGCCACCAGTTTTAATTTAACCTCGGGACTACCGGCAGATTGTACGCCAATTTTAGCTTTCGGAATTTCCTGAGCATAAGCCGCCATACAAAAGGCCGGCAACAGCGCCAAAAGCGCCAAAAGTTTGTTCATATTGCTTGTAAAGGGTCTATTTTGGAAGGCTAAATATAACAAGAAAGTTTATTGCGAACCGGACTGCTTAAAACAACTCCACCAGCCGCTCCAAAGCCATCCCTCTCGATCCTTTTATCAATATGGTTGAATTTTTGATGGGATGCGCTTTTAACTCCTCAATAGCATCTTCGGCGGAGGCGTAAAATACGGGCTTCTCGTCCATGGACCATGGACCATGGACCATGGACGCTTGCAGAAATTCTTTTCCAATAAAAATCCGGTTGGCCACCTCCGTTTCCATTGCTTTTTTGATGATGGCCTGGTGCTCTGCGGCGGCTTCGTCACCCAGCTCAAACATATCGCCCAGTATCAGCACTTTCCGGTCAGCATCAATTTTACCGATGTTTTCAATGGCTACCGCCATGCTGCTGGGGTTGGCGTTGTAATAATCGCAAATAAGGGTGTTGGTTGCCGTTTGTACAATTTGCGAACGGTTGTTTTTGGGGTTATAGCCCTCTATTCCGCTATTGATCTCCTCATCTGTCTCTCTAAAATAAACGCCGATGCAAATGGCAGCGAGTATATTGTCCAGGTTATATGCGCCGGTTAGCTGCGTGGCAATATGATTGCTTTCCGATCCGTTATGACGATCCCACGCCAATGATAAATAAGGGGCATTTTTGGTAATACTGCCACTCACAAAATTAATACTTTTAAAGGCGCCATACTCGTACACATCGGCTATATTTCTTTGGGCTTTCATGGTGACCAAATCCAAATTGCCCGAGTTGATGAATAGCGTTCCTTTAGTTGCTTCCAGGTAATCGTACAATTCCCCCTTGCCTTTTTTCACGCCTTCAAATCCACCAAAACCTTCCAGGTGGGCCTTTCCTACGTTGGTTATTAAACCGTGGGTTGGCTGTGCAATACTACAAAGCAATGCAATTTCTTTTTGATGATTAGCGCCCATTTCAATAACGGCCATCTCGTGTGTGTTGTCAATAGTTAAAATGGTTAATGGTACGCCAATGTGATTATTTAAATTACCGGCTGTAGCAAGCGTTTTATAATGTTGGGATAATACGGCGTTAATCAGCTCCTTGGTGGTAGTTTTGCCATTAGTACCGGTAAGGCCAATAATGGGGATGTGCAATTGCTTGCGATGATATCGTGCCAAGTCTTGCAGGGCCGTTAAAACATCGGCTACCAAAATATATTGATCATTGAGCTGATAAGCAGGGTTATCAATAACAGCATAAGCGGCACCAGCTTCAATTGCTTTTGCAGCGAATGCATTTGCATCAAACTTATCGCCTTTTAAGGCAAAAAATAAACTGCCGGGTGTAATTTTCCTGGTATCGGTGCTGATGTGGGGGTATTGTGCAAAAAGTTCGTAAATGCTTTCGGTAGTTGTCATCGGGGCCAAAATTAAATTTTGTTGCGGTGTACTTACCCAAAGTTATCGAAAAATTCACAAATAAATTCCACAACCGCTTAGCCGTTCTCCGTTTAGGCATTCTAAAGGCACCGTATCATTGCGAAATCCAGTTTTTCCTGACTCTTGTTTCTTGATCTCTTGCTTCTACTTTAGCACCTCGCGCGATATTACGATTCGCTGAATTTCGGAAGTGCCTTCGTATATCTGGGTTATTTTGGCATCGCGCATCAGGCACTCTACATGATATTCTTTTACAAAGCCATAGCCGCCATGTATTTGCACCGCCTCTATAGTGGTACGCATGGCCACTTCCGATGCATAAAGTTTAGCCATGGCGCTGGCCTGCGCGTAGGGCAGGTGGTTATCCTTAAGCCAGGCTGCTTTAAAGCATAACAAACGGGCTGCTTCAATTTCGGTAGCCATATCGGCCAGTTTAAACTGGGTAGCTTGTAAATCGGCAATAGTTTTACCAAAAGCTTTACGTTCTTTGGCGTAGTTGAGTGCAAGTTCGTAAGCGCCCGATGCTATTCCCAGCGCCTGCGAGGCTATACCGATGCGCCCGCCATCCAGCGTTTCCATCGCAAACTTAAAGCCGAAGCCGTCTTCGCCTATTCGGTTTTCTTTGGGCACTTTTACATCACTAAACATGAGTGAATGCGTATCAGACCCGCGTATGCCTAATTTGTTTTCCTTTGCACCAACCGTAAAACCTTCCATACCTTTTTCAACAATCAGCACATTAATGCCATGGTGTTTTTTGGCCACATCAGTTTGCGCCATCACTAAATAAGTCGATGCCGAGTTACCGTTGGTTATCCAGTTTTTTACGCCATTAAGCAGGTAGTAATCGCCCATATCAACCGCAGTGGTACGTTGTGAGGTAGCATCTGAACCGGCTTCGGGTTCCGACAGGCAAAACGCTCCTATCTTTTCGCCTTTGGCCAGCGGTACCAGGTATTTTTGTTTTTGTTCTTCGGTGCCATATTTTTCGAGGCCATAGCAAACCAATGAATTATTTACAGAAACCACTACCGAGGTAGAGGCGTCTATTTTTGATAATTCTTCCATCACCAGCACGTACGAAACCGCATCCATGCCGCTACCACCATATTGGGGCGATACCATCATTCCCAAAAAGCCAAGTTCACCCAGCATTTTTACCTGTTCGGCCGGAAATTTTTGGTGTTCATCACGTTCAATTACGCCGGGCTTAAGTTCGTGGTGGGCAAAGTCGCGCGCTGCCTGGCGGATCATCTGTTGTTCTTCGGTTAGTTCAAATTGCATAGGTGCTGGTGTATTTGTTTCAAAAATAATATTATGCATGCATAGTAAAAAGTATATGCAAAAAAAAAGAGAGCCTTTTTACAGCTCCCTTTCCCCTAATTAATTTAAACTATTGATTAAACCCAAAACAAAGAACAAAAAACCTCAGCCTGGGTGTCTGAGAATTCAAAAACAAAAATTTTTCATCGGTAGATGTTTTTATGTTGTTTCACAGATAATATGCAGGGCTGTCCATTCATATACAAATGTTAAGCCACAAACATATCGATGCTGCATTTATTCGTGATATTTGTTAAAAAATGAGCCTTCCATGTGTAATTAAATAATTATTTATAGCTTGCATCTTCCAAAAAGACGATATTCAGTGACTTTTGTATGTCTAAAAACAGGCCACTGTCCTGTTTTTAAGAAAAACACCGTCTGTTATTTTATACACGCTTTGTATTTTATTTCCTACACTAATACTTATATCGATGAATAAAAAGATTATTAATGGCGTTTTAATGATGACTACCCTCGGTACCCTGTTCATTAGCGCCTGCAAAAACCAACAAAAAAATTATGCCGAAAATGATGTGGTATTTAAAGACCTCGATACATCGGTAAAACCAGGCGACGACTTTTTTAAGTATGCCAACGGCGGCTGGCTTAAAAAGAATCCCATACCGGCTGCCTATGCTTCGTGGGGCATCGGCAACGTAGTTAACGAGGAACTGCGCGATCGTCTTAAAAAAATAAATCTGGAGGCACTTACAGCCAATGCCGAAAAGGGGACCAATACGCAAAAAATAGGCGATTTCTATTTCAGCGGGATGGATACTGTTGACATTGAAAAACAAGGCCTAGCACCGCTTAAACCCGAACTGGATAAAATTGACCAGATAAAAACCGTTAAGGAACTGGTTGATGAGTTTGCCTACCTGCAAACCATAGGTGTGGGCACGCCAATAGCAGCCGGTGTGGGCCAGGATGCGAAAAATAGCAGTAAGAATATGCTGCAACTATTTCAGGGCGGTATTGGTTTGCCTAACCGCGATTATTATTTTAATACCGACCCGCACAGTGTTGAGATACGCACCGATTACCAGGAAAAACATTTGCCCATTATTTATAAACTATCGGGGTTGAGTGGTGATATGATTACAGCTGCCAGTAAAAAAACTTATACCCTCGAAAAGTTTTTGGCCGACAGCTGTCGGAAATTACAAGACCTGCGCGACCCTTACCACAATTATAATAAGATGACTGTAAGCGGCCTGGCAAAACTGGCGCCGGATATCGACTGGCCTGCCAGCTTCGAAAAAATGGGCTATAAAAATGTGGATACCGTTATTGTAGGGCAACCCGAATATTACAGAGCACTCAACAAAGCGCTGAAGGTTTTTAGTTTGGAGGATTGGAAAAACTATTTGCGCAAAAACCTGGTGGTTGAATTCAGCTCGGAGTTAAGCAAGCCATTTGACAGCGAAATATTCAGGTTTTATGGTTCCGTATTGTCGGGCAGTAAAGAGCAATTACCACGTTGGAAACGGGTGCTCGACAATGAGAACGACTTAATGGGTGAGGTATTGGGGCAGATATTTGTAAAAGAATATTTTCCCGAAAAAACCAAACAGCGCTATGTAAACCTGGTAGAGGCCATGCGCACCAGCTTTAAAGAACATATTGAAAAGCTGGATTGGATGAGTGATAAAACCAAAGAGAAGGCTTACGACAAACTGGCCAAAGTGATGCCCAAAGTAGGCTACCCCGATCATTGGAAAGATTTTTCGTCGTTAACGATAGATCGCGGGCCTTACGCATTAAATGTATTGCGCGCCAACAATTTTTGGTACCGCTTTAATGCCAGCAAATTGGGCAAACCTGTTGACCGCACCGAATGGGATATTACCCCGCAAACCTATAATGCGTACTACAATCCGTCGAACAATGAAATAGTATTACCTGCTGCCCAGTTTGTAATACCAGGTTTAAAGGATGATGATATTGACGATGCTGTTGTATATGGTTATTCGGCTGCATCAACCATCGGCCACGAAATGACCCATGGGTTTGACGATGAAGGCCGCCAGTTTGATGCAAAAGGCAACCTGAAAGGCTGGTGGCAGCCCCAGGATTCGGTTAAATTTACCCAACGTGCGCAAATGCTGATAGACCAATTTAACGGCTATAGTATTTATGGCCTGCACGTAAACGGCAAGGCTACCCAGGGCGAAAACATTGCCGATTTGGGCGGGATAGTTATCGGCCTGGATGCTTTCAAAAAGACCGATCAGTATAAAGATGGAAAATCCATCAACGGCTTAACACCAACCCAGCGGTTCTTTTTAGGCTATGCATTAGGCTGGCTGGGGCAACAACGAAAAGAGTTATTGTCAAGCCAAATACTCACCAACGAACATGCGCCCGGTTTTATGCGGGTTAACGGACCGTTTACAGATGTGCCCGAGTTTTATGAAGCTTTTGGTATTAAAAAAGGGGATAAGATGTGGCTGGAGCCGGATAAACGGGTGAAGATTTGGTAGAGATGAAGGCACTCTCTTTTTGTCATCCTGAGCGCAGCGAAGGATCTTCTGCGACATATTTCAGCAACTATGTGGGCTATGCATGTTAGAGAAGATCCTTCGCTGCGCTATGGATGACAGATTGTTATATTTTAACCACCACATTAATTTTACAAACCACATAAAGCCCGCCGCCACATTTTTAATTAAGTTTGCTTAAACAGATTGATTATGCAAAAACTTTACAAAAAACCCATTATTTATACCGCAGTGTTAGCGGCCGTTGCGCTTTGTGCCTGGCAAACTAAAAAGTTCAGTGATATGCCAAACGATCCTATTTATTTAAATATAGATAATTCGGTTAGCCCGGGTGCTGATTTTTTTAAATATGCCAATGGTACCTGGTTAAAGAAAAACCCTATTCCGCCGGCTTATTCAAGCTGGGGTATTGGTAATGAAGTTACCGAGGAAATACGCGAAAGGCTGAAAAAAATAAACGAGAATGCCTTGACTGCAAATGCGCCAAAAGGATCGACCACCCAAAAAATTGGAGATTTTTATTACAGCGGTCTGGATAGCGCAGGTATTGAGAAAGCTGGTATCTCACCCTTAACAGATCAATTGAACCTGATTGACCAGGCAAAAAACGCACAGGATATTTTAAATGCTGCAGCCATATTAACTACTACCGGTACCCGTAATATTATAGGTATGCGTGTTGGGCAGGATGATAAAAACAGCGAAAAAATGATGGTGCAGCTGGGCCAAACCGGTCTGGGGCTCCCTAACCGCGATTATTACTTTAAAACCGACGGCCGCACTACCCGCGTACGAACTGATTATACCGATAAATATTTGCCAACCATGCTGGCATTGTCGGGCTGGGACGAGGCAAAATCGGCAGCAGGAGCAAAAGGAGCCTATAATATTGAAAAGTTTTTGGCCGATAGCAGCCGCAAACTCGAAAACCTGCGCGATCCATATAAGAATTATAACAAGATGACCGTTGCCGGACTAAATAAGTTAACTCCAGACATTAACTGGACCGGCCTGTTTAAAACCTTACAATTTACCGCTGTTGATACAGTAATAGTTGGTCAGCCTGAGTTTTACCGGGCGGTTAACACGGCTTTAAAAACTTTTTCGGTTGATGACTGGAAAGCTTACCTGCGCCTTAAACTGATTGGTTCGTATGCGCCGTATTTAAACAATGCCGTAGCCGAAGAAAGTTTCCGCTTTGGCGGCAAAGTATTACGCGGTCAAAAAGAACAACTGCCGCGCTGGAAAAGGGTGCTGGATACCGAAAATGGTATTATGGGCGAATTGCTGGGCCAATTGTTTGTGAAAGAATATTTCTCGGAAAAAAGCAAAGCCCGCTACGTAGCTGAAGTTGAAGCCATCCGCGAAGAATATCGCGAGCACATTATGAAGCTGGATTGGATGAGTGCCGAAACCAAACAAAAGGCCATCGTCAAATTAAACGCAATCCATCCAAAAGTAGGTTATCCCGATGAGTGGAAAGATTTTTCTGCGCTCGTGATCAGTCGCGCTTCGTATGCCGGTAACGTAATGAGCGCCCGCCGCTGGGGATACCTGGTAAATATCAACAAACTGGGTAAACCCGTAAACCATAAAGAGTGGGGAATGACGCCGCAAACTTATAATGCCAGCTATAGCCCATCCAACAACGAAATTACCTTACCAGCAGCACAATTGCTGATACCGGGCATAAAGGATGACGATGTGGATGATGCCATGGCTTACGGCTATGTAGCAGCTTCGGTAATAGGCCACGAAATTACCCACGGATTTGATGATGAAGGCCGCCTGTTTGACGCCAAAGGCAATTTAAAAACCTGGTGGACACCACAAGACTCCCTGAAATTTAATGACCGCGCCAAAGTACTGGCCGATCAGTTTAGCGGTTACGTTGTGTTAGACAGCCTGCACATAAACGGCAAAGCCACTCTCGGTGAAAATATTGCTGACCTTGGCGGGATTGTTTTGGGTATTGATGCCTTTAAAAAGACCAAACAATATAAAGAAGGCAAACTAATCAACGGCTTCACCCCTATGCAGCGTTTCTTTTTGGGCTATGCCCTAAGCTGGCTGGGACACGAGCGCGACGAAGCCTTAGCCAACCAGGTATTAACTGATGTACATGCCCCCGGCTTTTTGCGGGTAAATGGCCCGTTCAGCGATGTGCCCGAATTTTATGAAGCATTTCATATCAAAAAAGGCGACAAAATGTGGCTCGATCCGGATAAACGGGTGAGGATTTGGTAGGTTAACCTATTTTTTTGTCACCCTGAGCGAAGCGAAGGATCTTCTGAGACATACTTAGCGCACCATGCAAATGCACTATAGCAGAGCTTAGAAGATCCTTCGCTTCGCTCAGGATGACAATCGCTTTTATTAGCTAAACAACTATATTTACCCCATGCACCTTTTAGCTTTGTCCGTAGCACAACATATTGCCCGGGAAATAGAACAAACAAGCCTCTTGGAATGGGTAGGGGCGTTAACTTGTATAGCGTGTGTTTACCTGGCGGCCAAACAAAGCATTTGGAACTGGCCGGTGGCTATTATCAGTGTATTGGCGTACACCGTAGTGTTTTTTAAAAATCAGTTGTATGGCGATGCAGGGTTACAGGTTTATTTTTTAGGCACCAGTATTTACGGCTGGTATTTTTGGCTAAAGAAAAAAGAACGCCACGAAAAGCCGGTAACCAGCCTGAGTGTAAAAGAATATATTTTGGTAATAGCTGCAACTGCGATATTATCGCTTGCGTTGGGTTGGTTTTTAAAAACTTATACGCCCACCAATGTCCCTTATATTGATGGCGTATGCACGGCCATAAGCTTTATGGCGCAAATATTAATGACGCGCAAGGTATTGCAAAACTGGGCCTTGTGGATATTTGTAGATATATGCTACGTACCCCTTTATATCTATAAAAACTTATACGTAACAGCTATATTATACACAATTCTGTTGGTATTAGCCTGGCTGGGGCATTTGGATTGGCAGCGTGAGTATAGGAAAGGAATGAATTTGGAAGTTGGAATGCCGATTGCGGAATAAATAAAATGAAATTTTAATGTCTTTAAATAAAAAAATAACCACTTCCGCACTCGGCATTCCGAATTCCGAAATAATAAAAATAGCTATTGTTGGCCCCGAATCAACGGGCAAATCAACCATGTCGGCTCATTTGGCTAATCATTATCAAACGGCTTGGGTGCCCGAGTTTGCGCGGGGGTATTGCGAAAAATTAACCGAACCGCCTACCTGGCAGGATGAAATCAATATGTTTTACGGTCAGCTGGAGTTGGAGAAGGAAATACTGCCAACTGCCAATAAACTACTCATCTGCGATACCACTTTTATTACAGTAAAGGTTTGGAGCGACTATACCTTTGGCAAATCGCCACAGGAGGTGTTAGACGAACTGCCCAAACATCCTTATGATCTATACCTGCTTTTAAATATCGATTTGCCCTGGGAAGAGGACCCGCTGCGCGATTTTCCACACATGCGCGAACATTTTATGGACGTATGGTATGAGGAGCTTGATGAATTAAACGCACGCTACGTGCTGGTATCAGGCGCCGGGGCAGAAAGGTATTATAACGCAGTAAAGGCGATTGATGAGTTCTTAGTTGCTGATATGAAATAAGGTCATACAGCCGGGATAGCGTCTTTTAGGCTAAAGCCTTCACCTGACAATTTGAACCCGTCACATAAATGTGACGGCAATGATAAAAAAGAAGCTTTCATTGCCGTTGGTTTCAACCAACGGATACTGGTTGCAAATAAACAGGGCTTTAGCCACAACGGCGCCATGTATTTTGGCAGTCCTTACACCGTCAATTTTAACCGCCCACAAACGTCCTTAATAGAATCGCTCACCGGTTTAAAATCAACTCCAATAGCCTTTTTAATTTTGGCGTTATCATAATTACGTGTCATCGATGCTGATTGTGCCGAAATTTTATCAATTAAGGGGTCTTTACCTGTAATTGCAGCTAATAATGCGGCCCCCCGCCAAGCCAGGCCCATCATCCAGGCTGAGGCAAAGATAGAGGGTGGTTGTAAACCAAAGCCCGTGGCTATTTCGGCAGTAAGGTGTTTGAAATCCCAGTTTTCGGCATTAATGATATAACGTTCGGCGGTGATATCGCTATTCATTAAGGCAATCATACATTTGGCTACATCAGCCACATCAACCAGGCCGGTACTGCCTGCGGTATAAAATTTAAAGCCTTTGCGTATGGTTTCAAATAATTCGCCGCTGCCACCAACCCCTGCATTTGGCCCCATAATTAAGGAGGGGCTAACAATTACCGCATCCAGGCCTTCGGCAATACCGCGCCAAACTTCCATTTCGCTTTCCAGTTTTGATATAGCATAACCATCCTTTTCGGTTGCCGCATCCAGATGATGGTTTTCGGTGATCAGATCGCCGGGTTTGGCCTGACCAATAGCGGCTATAGAGCTAACGTGTACCAAACGCACACCATTTAACAGGCATAAGTTAACCAGGTTGGCCGTGCCGGTAACATTGGCGTTAATCATCCGGTTTTTATCCGCCTGTTTTAACGATACCCAGGCAGCACAATGGTAAACCTGCGTAATCCCGCCAAGGGCATTCTCCAACTCAAAAACATTCATGATATCGGCCTCTACCCATTCAATCTGCGTAGTAAAAGATTGCAGTATTGCCGGAATTACTGAACTATTGCGTTTAATACAACGGATTGAAAGATCCTGCTGCACCAATTGCAATGCCAGTTCGGAACCTAAAAAACCTGTTGCGCCGGTAACTAAAATCATATTTTGATATGCCGTTTGTTAAATGTGCAAATATGCAGCTATGCAAATGTGCGGATTTTGCGCAAGCTTATTCTAAGAAACTGCTCAAAAATGGCAAAAGCAGTTGGTTGTGAATTTTGTATATGGGCGAAATTAACCGCAAAGAACACGGAGGAGACCGCAAAGCGCACAGAGAAAAAACGAAACTAAGAAGGGTGTTAATATGATGAATTTTGCAATTAAAGGCTCCGCGTTCTCTGCGATTCCTCTGTGATCTCTGCGGTAAAAATTCAAAACCATTCTTTATTTAATACTCAGACTATTGGTTATAGAACCGATTTTTCTCTCCAAATACATGATCTAAAATCTTTTTAAAAAATATTTTCAAAACACTGTTGCCTATTTCACATAAAATCCTGATATTTGCACACTCTTTTACAAAAAGGGAGAATTAAAAAGATTTGTCATGTCAAGAATTTGTGATCTAACAGGAAAAGGGTCTTTGGTAGGTAATAACGTTTCTAACTCGAACGTAAAAACCAAACGCAGATTTCATCCAAACTTAAAACTCAAGAAGTTTTACATTCCTGAGGAAGATAAATGGATAACCTTAAAGGTGTCTACTTCAGCTGTTAAAACTATCAGCAAAATCGGTATAACTGCGTGTATCAATAAATTTGTAAAAAAAGGATACATTTAATAGAGCGGTTAGTGGTTAGAGGTTAGTTGTGAATGGTCACCGCTATAATTTAACGCCAACCATAAATATAAAAGAAAATGGCTAAGAAAGGCAACAGGGTTCAGGTAATTTTAGAATGCACCGAGCATAAAACAAGTGGCATGCCAGGTATGTCGCGTTATATTACCACCAAGAACAAAAAAAATACAACTGAAAGATTGGAGATGAAACAGTTCATAAGGAAATTAAGTAATTAGTTGATTAAGTTTATTGTTTGATTAGGTTTGATACCTGACGGCAATTTAATAAATCACTAAATAAAAATTAAAAGACATGGCAAAGAAAGTAGTTGCAACGCTGAAAGTAGCAGGTAAAGGCAAAGAATATTCAAAAGTGATCACTATGGTTAAGTCACCACGCACTGGTGCTTATTCATTCAAAGAACAAATCGTTCCTAACGACGGCGTTAAGGATGCGATTGCCGGTAAATAATCCGGATCTTTACCGATCAAAAAATATAAAGCCATCTTGTTGATAACGGGACGGCTTTTTTTATGATGTGCAGATTTGCAAATGCGCGGATGTGCAAATGAAAAAAATTACACTGATGCTTAAATTTGTAAATGATTTAAATAGTGTCATAAGTTTCAAACAGTTATGAATTCATACGTCGCCGCATCAAAAACATCTGCACATTTGCACATCCGCAAATTTGCACATTAACAACTCATGGGATTATTCGATTTTTTCAAGAAAAAGGAAAGCACTGCCCAGGAACAGGAAGCGCTGGATGCAGGTTTGGAAAAAACCAAGGATAACTTTTTTTCAAAGATCACCAAAGTAATTGCCGGCAAATCAACCGTTGATGACGATGTGTTGGATGAACTGGAGGAAGTGCTGGTAACATCCGACGTTGGCGTAAAAACCACGCTAAAGATCATTGAACGCATACAGGACCGCGTTACCCGCGATAAATACGTAGGTACCAACGAGCTTAACCGCCTGCTGAAAGACGAAATACAGCAACTGCTGGCCGAAAACAACAGCAACGATTTTACCAGTTTTGAATATGGCAGCCATAAACCGTATGTGATTATGGTAGTTGGCGTAAATGGTGTTGGTAAAACCACCACCATAGGCAAGCTGGCTCATAAACTAAAACAAGCCGGTAACCAGGTAGTTTTAGGCGCTGCCGATACTTTTCGCGCTGCGGCAGTTGCCCAAATTCAATTGTGGGGCGAACGTGTTGGCGTAAAAGTAGTAGCCCAGGCCATGGGCTCAGACCCTGCATCGGTGGCTTATGATACACTGCGATCAGCAGTAGCAGGTGGCGATGATGTGGCTATTATTGATACTGCAGGCCGTTTACATAACAAGGTTGGCCTGATGAACGAGCTTACCAAGATAAAAAATGTAATGCAAAAAGTAGTTCCCGG
>JABDBM010000119.1 GCA_013288685.1 Bacteroidota bacterium
GTATTTCTTAATATACCTTATAGGTTACTATGTTAAAAACGGCAGACATTTGCTTTAGTTAAATCGATTAAAAAAGCAACAAATTTAAAATTCAAATGTCAGCTGAAACCAACAAAAAAATCATCAACCGTTTTGTGGAGTTTATCAATACTGCCAGCGAAGCATTGGCCATAGAATTGATTTCACCCGATGCTCTATTTCATGTGCCCGGACGACCTGCCCCTATGCGTGGACCGGGGGGCTATCTGGAGATCGTACACATGATGCGTTCGGGATTTCCGGATATCCAATGGACGCTGGACGACATGGTTGCCGAAGGCGAACAGATAGCCGCCCGTTTCACAATGCGCGGGACACATCAGGGTGCTTTTTTTGGCGTACCGCCTACCGGAAAATCAATTGAAGTAAAAGCAATAAACTTCTATCGCTTTTTGACTGGCCAAATCATAGAAGAATTTGGTCAGCCTGACCTTCTTGGGTTAATGCAGCAAATTGGCGCTGTATCAGCTAACTAAAACTGAAAAATAATTTGAAAAAAGCGTATGAAGGCAATAGTATTATCATGCCCCGGTGGTCCTGAAAACTTTCTTATACAGGAAAGGCCATTGCCGGTACCAGATGAGGGCGGGGTATTGGTTAAAGTAAAATCATTCGGCTTGAACCGATCTGAACTAATGACCCGTAAAGGGTTATCGCCGAACGTTTCGTTCCCAAGAGTATTGGGCATTGAATGTGTGGGCGAAGTAGAAAATGATCCCAGCGGAAAATTCAAGGCCGGACAGAAAGTGGCGGCATTTATGGGCGGCATGGGCCGCGATTTTGACGGCAGCTATGCAGAATACGCAGCACTGCCTCAATCTTTGCTTTATCCTTTTGAGAGTCAATTAAAATGGGAGCAGCTGGGAGCTATGCCAGAAATGTTTCAGACGGTGTATGGATCACTCCATTTGGCGCTAAAAATACAAAAAGGCGAAACGCTTTTAATTAGAGGCGGCACCTCATCCATAGGTATGCTCGCCACACAGCTTGCCAAAATAAGCGGACTTAGGGTTATTGCTACAACCAGGAATCCCCAAAAAGAACAAACATTGTTGCAGAATGGCGCCGATAAAGTACTTATCGACGACGGTAATTTGTCCGTTAAACTAAAACAGAATTTCCCCGATGGTGTAGATAAAGTGCTGGAACTAATCGGAATTTCTACGCTGAAAGATTCGCTTAAATGTGCCGCAAAAGGTGGAGCTGTTTGTATGACAGGGATGTTATCCGAACAATGGTCTATCGCTGATTTTGCACCGATGGAGTATATTCCGGCCACCGTTAACCTTACTATTTATGATAGTGGGCAAATTAGGGTAGCTTTACAAAGCTTTCAGCAATTTATACGGGATGTTGAAGAAGGGTTAATAAAACTTAATATCAGCAGAACGTTTACGCTGGATGAAATTGCTGCTGCTCATACCCTTATGGATAGTAATAATGCCGGTGGCAAAATAGTTGTCGTCACCTGATCTGCGAGATTTAGGCTGATTTCAGCCTTTGGAATTTATGAAAAAGTGCATGATCAAAGTTACCTATTTAAGCTGTTCAAACACCCTCGTAAACTGCAGCTCATCAATCAAAAAAGTATCCATATTTAAAATATAAATATCCGTACGCCCGAAAACTTTGGAGCGAGCAAGCAGGGCATGGCGGCTGGTGGATGGAAAAATGGTGACCTTTTCCTTGCCTTTTCTCTCGTCAGAATATTCGAAAATATAATTTTCATTGCCTGACGGGCAGCTTATTTCGAGTGTTTCATTTGATCCGTCAAATTTCCAAAGGCCGGTGAAGTCCATTGTTTAATGTTATTATTTGAATTCACTTGGGTTTCTGCGACTGTCCCAAATAGTAAGAATTTGTATTGATTCCGGTTCAATGCGATAATAAACCATATAGTGGCGAACTATTTTTACTCTTACCGTTTGGTAGTCTGTTGGTCTGCCTATTGAGGACGATTTTGCAACTGTATGAAATTTTGCCTTTAGTATATGATCCAATTTATTGCTGTAGGTATTGGATTGGTTTCTGTCTATCCAGTATTCTAATATTTCAACCCATTCAAATAGCGCTCTGGTGGACCATTTTACCTCCCTAAACATTTATCAATAATTTTGTTTGCCTCATCATTGGTGAAGTACAATCCATTGTCAATTTGCTCAATTCCATCTTTTATGGCGCTTAACTCAGCGGGGCTTAATTTGTAAACGTCTTTTGATTCGTCGTCAAAACCAAAAGCAATGGATAATTCTTCCAACAATTCCACATTATCCGTGTTCTTAATTCTTTCTATCAGCTTTTCCTTTAGTTCAACATCTTTTACCATAATCGTATCTCTTTAAATCAAATTTACAATCTTTTATAGCAAATCCGAAATATAACGTATTTAGCTTGGTAATTTTGACTCTTGATTAAGAGCATGGCCGAGCGGAGAAAGCTATTGCAGAATAAGCGGTATGTTACTAAAATGATTCGGGGTTCGAATCCCTCTGCTCCTAATCTTTTTTCCATTCGTCAAGTATTAAAACATTGTCATTTGGTGCCTCGCAATAGTTAATTTGCACAGCCTGTGAGGATGTCGCAGAAGATTCTTCACTTCGTTTAGAATGACAAACGGGATTGGAAAGACATCTAAAATCCCGTAACGCCAACAAATCCGAAATCGAACATCCGAATTCCGAAACGGCGAAGCCCTCTTGAACTCCTTTGAAAATAAAATCAAAAAGTGAAAAATCAAAACGTACCTTTGCAAAATAATTCTCAAGGGGTGCCTTGCTTTGGTCGCAAAATAATCTGCAGGTTATTTTACCAAACTGAAAGACAGGCTGAGATCAAACCCATACCCCCCAGCCCCCTAAAGGGGAGCAAATAGTCTAACAGATTATAAGCTCCCCCTTCAGGGGGTCGGGGGGTGACACCTGATCCGGGTAATGCCGGCGTAGGGAGAGGTAACAAGTTAAGTGTACTGCGTATTCGCCCTGATGCGGAGATGGTTTAACTAATTTTTATTTTAAAACATTTTGAAAAATTTATGTGCGGCGTTAATCGCCCTGCTGCTGCCTGTCCTGGCCGCGGCCCAGCTTTCTATTTCCGGTAAAATTACCGATCAGCAAACCGGCGAAGCACTGCCCGGCGCAACCATCAGCGTTGCAAACACCAATATCACCATCGTGAGTGATGCAAGCGGTAAATACCGCATTGCCAATTTGAACGGGGGTAACTATACCATAACGGTATCGTACATCGGTTACCAAACCGGCGCCAAAAGCATCACATTAAATACCGATGCGGTAAGCAATTTTGCGCTCATCAACAGCACCTTTTTTACCGAAGAAGTAACGGTGAGTGGTACACGCGCAGCAAAAAACTCGCCGACTGCTTACACTAATTTGAGTAAAAAGGATATCCAAAAAAATAACCTTGGGCAGGATTTACCCTACCTGTTGAGCCAAACGCCCTCGGTCGTTACCAACTCCGATGCCGGGGCGGGGATAGGTTATACAGGTATCCACATCCGCGGCTCGGATGCAACGCGGATTAATGTTACTATCAACGGCATCCCCTATAACGATTCAGAAGAACAGGCTTCGTTTTTTGTAGATGTGCCCGATTTTGCTTCGTCGGTTGATAACATACAGGTGCAGCGCGGCGTAGGCACATCCACCAATGGCGCGGGCGCATTTGGGGCCAGCATCAATATACAAACCACTACCCGGCAGGATACGGCTTATGCCGAGTTAAACAATACGGTTGGCTCCTACGGTACGGTTAAAAACACCATCAATGTGGGCACGGGCCTGCTTGGCGGTAAGTTTAGTTTCGATGGCCGCTTATCGCGGATAGCTTCCAATGGCTATATCGATAGGGCCTCGTCTAATTTAAAATCCTATTTCCTATCGGGCGCTTATTATGGTAAAAACACGGTGATCAGGTTTAACACTTTTTCGGGTACCGAACATACCTACCAGGCCTGGGACGGCATTCCGGAAGATAGTTTAAAAAAAGGCAACCGCACTTACAACGACCTTGGGTTGGAGCCAAATGGCACCTTCTATAAAAATCAAACCGATAATTATACGCAGGATCATTACCAGTTACTGGTAGACCAGAAAATTTCCGATAAGTTATCGTTCAGCGGTGCGTTGCATTATACCCATGGCTATGGCTATTATGAGGAATACAAACAGGCACAAAGCCTGACGGATTACGGTATAACGCCTGTAGTTGTTGGTACAGATACGGTTAATACTACCGACTTAACCCGCCGCCTATGGCTCAACAATAAGTTTTACGGGGTAACCTATAACTTAAAATATCAGCCCCAAAAAAGCCTGAATTTTAACCTGGGCGGCGCTTATAACGAGTACAAAGGCGCACATTATGACAATATTGAATGGACGCAACAAAGCACGGACATTGCGCCCGACTATCAATATGTCCGCAACGATGCCGACAAGAAAGACTTTAACATTTTTGCCAAAGCCGATTACCGGATAGGAAAAGTTACGCTTTACGCGGATATGCAATACCGCCACATATATTATTCGTTTTTAGGATATAACGATGCTTTGCAAAACGTGCAGCAACAGGTACATCTTGATTTTTTTAATCCCAAGGCCGGCATCACTTACCAGTTTAACGAGCAAAATAACGTGTACGCCTCCTTTGCAGTTGGCAATCACGAGCCCGACAGGGATGATTACACGCAATCAACACCGAACAGCAGGCCGAAATCAGAGAACCTGAAGGATTTTGAATTTGGCTACCGTACCCAGCAGGGCATATTTACCGGCGGCGTTAATGCATTTTATATGCTTTACAATAACCAGCTGGTACTTACCGGGGCATTAAATGATGTAGGCGATGCCATACGAAGCAACGTAAAAGACAGCTACCGTGAAGGATTAGAGTTTGATGGCAGATTAAAAATCAGCAAGCAGCTTACCTGGTCGGCAACGGCCGCCGTGAGCAGCAACAAGGTAAAAGGCTTTCAGCAGTATTTAACCAATTACGACGACAACAGCACAGTTGAATATACCTATGGCAAAACCGATATCGCCTTTTCACCTGACTTTGTAGGTTCAAGCGAAATCAGCTACCGGCCGCTAAAAGGCGGCGAAATTGCCTTTATCAGCAAATACGTAAGCCGGCAATACCTGGATAATACATCCAATATAAATCCGCCGGGCTATCTGGCCAGCGACCCTACATCTAACCGTTACTTGAACAGCTATTTTGTAAATGCTTTGAGACTGAATTATAACTTCAGTGCATTTTCAATCAAAAACATCGGCATTACGCTGATGATCAATAACATCTTCGGCGAAAAGTACGAGGCTAATGGCGCAACTTACCCGGATATAGAAGGTGGTAAAGTGGTGAACTATAACTACTTTTTCCCGCAGGCCCCGGCTAACTTTTTATTGGGATTGAACCTGAAGTTTTAATCAGTATGCACAACTGCATTAAACTTTTTGAAGAACAATTACAGCAAACCACCCTACTGGAGTGGCTTGCTGTAATTTTAGGCGTGGCCGAAGTACTGCTGGCCAGGGTTAATAATATTTGGCTGTACCCTACCGGAATTGCCGGCACCTTAATCGGGATATACTTATTGTTGATTGCAGGCTTATATGCCGAATCGGCCCTGAATGTGTATTACCTGGTAATGAGTATTTACGGCTGGATATTCTGGCTAAGTAAAAATGGAAAGCAGGAAGTTAAAATATCCTGGAGCAACAAAAGGGAATGGGCAATTACTTTAATCATTGTTTTTGCGGGATGGTTGGTACTATATGTATTGCTCAAAAAATTCACTACATCCAACGTGCCCTTTTGGGATTCATTTGCCTCGGCAACAGCCTGGGCGGGCATGTGGTTACTGGCAAGGCGCAAAATCGAAAACTGGATATGGTTAAACATCAGCAACCTGGTTGCCATTCCGTTGCTCTGTTATAAAAAATTGCCCATGCTGGCCCTGCTCACCTTGTTTTTATTTGTGATAGCCTTTTGGGGATATTTTGAATGGCGGGCAATTTACTGTAAAGAGAAAAGACAGCCTCTATAACGCTTTGTATGGGTGAAATTAACCACGGAGGGCACGGATGAGTCGCGGAGTACACAGAGAAGAAAAGAAAGCTGATTGGGGCAGGATATTAACATAGTTTAATTTGCAATAAAAACTCCGCGTACTCTGTGAACCCTCCGCGTTCTCTGTGTTAAAAATCTGAAACTATGCTTTATTTGACTAAACCTATGATTATGCAAAATACTTCGCACCCATCCGCCTTTATAAAAAAGGAATGGGTTGATATTATACGGCGAACCGCCGCCGAAGCCGAGCAATTAGGTAGGCTGCACCCCGAACAACTCGACTTAATTTATCAGCAAAAATGGTTCAAAGCATTAATGCCTGTTGAATACGGAGGGCTTGATCTTTCGTTACCCGAACTGATAAAACTACAGGAAGCCCTCAGTTGGGCCGACGGCAGTTTTGGCTGGGTATTTACCTTATGCAGTGGCGCGGGCTGGTTTGCGGGGTTTATTGACCCTGCTATTGCCCCAACCCTGTTTGTAGGCGAAGATACCTGTTTGGCCGGAAGCGGCGCCTCAACCGGCCAAGCTGTTTGCACCCCTGGTGGCTACCTGTTAAACGGACAATGGAATTATGCGAGCGGGGCACATCATGCTACCCATTTTACGGCCAACTGCATCATAAAGAATGGCGCTGAAACTGTGTTGGATAAAGATGGCGAGCCTTTAGTGTTGCCTTTTATTGTCGATAAAAAAGATGTGGAGCTGTTACCCACATGGAAGTACATGGGTATGGTGGCAACCGGCAGTCATTCGTTTAAAATTAACAACCTGCATGTTGCAAAGGAACGTCGTTTTAAGATAGACCCGGCTTGTACTACCAATAACAAAAAGATATATAAATACCCGTTCCTGCAACTGGCCGAAGCTACGCTGGCGGCTAATATAATGGGTATGGCCACTCACTTTATTGACCTTGCGGAAGGTATTATAGCACAAAGAACTACACTGAATAAATACACAGCGCCGCAGCAAGCGTTGTTAACCGGTATGTTAGCGGGAATTAAGGGAGAAATGCAAATAGCCCGCAACGGTCTTTATGACGCTGTTGCTGCCTCATGGGATAACGCGGATGATGGAGCATTGCAGCAAGTAAGTACAACCAGTCGTTTGTTGGCCAGGGTAGCCCGGCAGAGCGTTGATGGATTATATCCCTACTGTGGTTTGCAGGCCGCTTCTCCTGATACGGAGATCAATCGTGTTTGGCGCGACTTGCATACCGCCAGCCAGCATACACTTTTGATATTTGAAAGTTAATTTGGAGTTATAATCATATTAACAAAAACATCACATTGAATTTTAATTGCAATTGTGATATTTGCCAGCTTAACATTCAAAAATGAAGATTAAACATTTACTGCTGTTTTCATTCGCCCTGGTTGCCGCATCGGCATCGGCACAAACAAAAAAGAAACAAGTCGCTGCCGAGCCTGTTATTGGCATTGGCGTTACAGGAGTTAAAGCTACTCCCGCTGCTGGTGCAACAGCCGCTGCTTCCGCCGATGTTCCCCGGCCCAAATTAGTAGTGGGTATAGTGGTTGATCAAATGCGCTGGGATTACCTTTACCGCTTTTACAGCCGATACCAAAATAATGGCTTTAAACGTTTGTTGAACGAAGGTTTTAGCTGCGATAACACACAGGTTGATTATATACCTACCTTTACCGCGCCAGGGCATACCTGTATTTATACAGGTTCGGTGCCTGCCATACACGGCATAGCCGGTAATGATTTTATTATACAGGCTACAGGTAAATCGACGTATTGTACTGAAGACACAACTGTACAAACCGTTGGCAGCACCTCGATAGCCGGCCGCATGTCGCCTCGCAATTTGCTGACTACCACCGTTACTGACGAGTTAAAGCTGGCTACCAACTTCCGCTCGAAGGTTATCGGCATTGCTTTAAAAGATCGTGGCGGTATTCTACCGGCCGGCCACACGGCAAATGCGGCCTATTGGTTTGATGATAAAAGCGGCAACTGGATAACCAGCACCTATTACATGCCCGACCTGCCCCAATGGCTAAAAGATTTCAACGCGCAAAAACTGCCCGAAATGTATTTAAAACTGGATTGGAACACCCTTTATCCATTAAATACCTACGTGCAAAGCACCCCCGACAGCAACAAATATGAAGCACCGTTTAAAGGAATGACAGCACCTGTTTTCCCTATAAAAACAGCAGCATTGTATAAAGGGAATTTCGGGATGATCCGTAGTATTCCGGCAGGCAATACTTTCACTTTGGATATGGCCATTGCGGCCATCAATGCCGAAGAAATGGGCCAGCATCCCGTAACTGACTTTTTAGCGGTGAGCCTTTCATCAACAGATTATATCGGTCACCAGTTTGGAATAAATGCCGTGGAGGTTGAAGACACTTACCTGCGCCTTGACCGCGATTTGGCGAACTTTTTTGTTTACCTGGATGCCAAAGTGGGCAAGGGAAACTATACGGTATTTTTAACTGCCGACCATGGCGCCGCCCATAACACTGCCTTTTTGGGAGATCATGGCATACCCGCCAACGTATGGGACGATGGCGAGGCATTAAAAGATTTGAATAAATTCCTGCTGGAAAAATACAAGGTCGATAATATGGTGATCAGCCTGGCCAATTACCAGGTAAATCTTAACTATTACGTCATCAATTACATGCACCTGGATAAAGAGGAATTAAAAAAGGACTGCATCAGTTACCTGGAAAAACAACCGGGAATAGCTTTTGTGGTGGATATGAAGAAAGCCCAAACAGCTGATATCCCCGAAGCCCTGCGTACACGTATTGTAAACGGATACAGTACGGCGCATAGCGGCGAAATACAAATTATATTACAACCGGGTTGGTTTACCGGCCATGGTTCGGGCGATAACGGCCCAACCGGCACCACGCACGGTACCTGGAACCCCTATGATAACCATATCCCGCTGGTATTTATGGGCTGGGGCATAAAACATGGCAGCCTGGTACGCGAAACCCACATGGCGGATATAGCCGCAACTATAGCTGCGTTGCTACATATACAAGCGCCAAACGGCAGTATCGGTCATCCTATTGGCGAGGTGTTTTTGGCGCAATAATATTGGGCAATATTTCTTTTGTCATCCTGAGCGCAGCGAAGGATCTTCTGTGACATACATGGCTAACTATGCATGTAGGCTATACATGGCGGAAAAGATCCTTCGCTGCGCTCAGGATGACAAATCGTAAATTTATCACATCTGCCAAACCCTGGCAGTAAAATCTTAAAACCCCTTCTTCCTGGTAACTCCCGGCTTCCGGGCTTTTGGCTTTTCCGTTTTCTCTACAACCTCTTCCACGTTGTATTGACGGGCCATGCGGGCTATGCGGTCCTCCAACGGCTCGGTGGTTAAACGTTCGCGGCCCAGGCTGTCAACCATTATGGGGAAAGCAAAAGGCGTTGGGCGATCAATAGTTTTCAGGATGATTTTTTGTTTTTCGATGCGCTGTAGGGCCATTCGTAACCTGAATTCTTCCAATTGAAAGGCCAACGCTTCGTTATAAGCCTGGCGCACCAGCAGGTTATCGGGTTCGTATTCGGTAAATACCTCAAATAACAGCGAAGTAGAGGCCTGCAGATGCTTGTTTTTTACCGGTTGCCCGGGATAACCGGTAAACACCAGTCCGCCGATGTGGGCAATATCCCTGAAACGCCGCCGGGCCATCTCGTTGGCGTTCAAGCTATGCTGAATATCATCCAGCAGGTTATCAATCGAAAAAAAGGATACATCTTCCAGCGCCTGTTCAATGGGAATATCTTCGTCGGTAAGTAGTTCAAAGCCATAATCGTTCATCGCGATAGAAAAACTTGCGGGTTTAATTTTGCTGATGCGATAGGCCAGCAGCGAAGCCATACCTTCGTGTACCAACCTGCCTTCAAACGGATAAAACAGCAAGTGGTGCCCCTCGCGCGATTTAAACGATTCTATCAAAAACTCATCCCGCATAGGTAAATGCGATAGCTGCTGCTGCAAATCGAACAATGGTTTTAGCGCAATCACCTCTTCATCCTGCTCAATGCCGTGCGCCACCTCATCCAACTTATCCCTAAATACCGCCGATAGTTGTGATGACAATGGCATTCTTCCACCTGCCCAACTGGGGATCATTCCTTTTTTGGAGTTTGATTTTTTTACATAAGCCGTCATCTCCTTTAATTGAATAAACTCAAGGCTACGACCGGCAAACCAAAACGTATTACCTGGCTTTAGTTTCGAGATAAAAGATTCTTCGATAGTCCCCAAACTGCCGCCGCTTAACCATTTTACACGGATGCTCAATTCGCTGGTGATGGTACCGATACTTAACCGGTGCCGCATGGCAACCCGGCGGTTATTCACTTTAAATAAACCGTCTTCAATTTCTACCTTCAAAAACTCATCGTATTGAGCAAGTACTTTGCCGCCTTTAGTAATAAAATCGAGCAGTTGGTTGTACTCCCCCCGGTTCAAATCGGCAAAGGCATAAGTGCTTTTTACTTCTTTATACAATTCATCGGCCCTGAAGCCATCCGATACCGCCAGTGTAACCAGGTATTGGATCAGCACATCCATGGTGAGCAACAGCGGGTCGCGGCTTTCAAAAATGCCATCTTTAATACCTTGTTTTAGCGCGGCGCCTTCCAGCAATTCCAGCGAATGTGTAGGGACAAAATATGCTTTTGAAGTAGCGCCCGGATGGTGTCCGCTACGGCCGGCACGCTGCATAAAACGTGCAACGCCTTTAGGGCTGCCCACCTGCACCACATTGTCAACAGGGCGAAAATCAACACCCAAATCCAAGCTCGATGTACATACTACCACTTTCAGCGCCTCGGCATGTAGCGCCTGTTCCACCCAATTGCGCAGCTCATTATCCAGCGAGCCATGGTGCATGGCCATAATACCTGCGTATTCGGGGTAGTTATTTAAAATAGCATGGTACCAAATCTCAGCCTGCGAGCGGGTATTGGTAAATATCAGTGTGGTTTTACTGGCGGCCACCACCTCCATCACTTCGGGCAGTAGTTTTAGCCCGATATGCCCCGCCCACGAATAATTCTCAATATTTTCAGGTATGATGGATTTTACCAAAAGTTTTTTGTCCAGGTTAGCGCGTACCATTTTCACCCGGCCGGCCGGAAAATCATTACCCAAAAGCACCTCGGCAGCTTGTTCCAGGTTGCCGATGGTTGCGCTGATACCCCATATTTTGAGTCCTGAGTCTGGAGTCTGGAGTGTTAAGTCTGCTGTTTTCGTTCCTGTGTTGTTGTTTTCCTGACTTAAGACTTGGGACTTAAGACTCAAGCCTTTTAACCGGGACAAGCCCAATTCCACTTGCACCCCGCGTTTAGTGCCCAGCAGCTCGTGCCATTCATCAACCACTACTACCTGTAGTTGCTGAAACAGTTTAGGATACTCTTTTTGCGCCAGCATCAGGTGCAGGCTTTCGGGGGTGGTAAGCAGTACTTCGGGCAGTTTTCTTTTTAATGCCTGTTTTTCGGATGCAGAGGTATCGCCGGTACGGGTCATTATTCGCCAGGGCAGGCCTATTTCGTCGCAAACCTCCTGCATGGCTTTTTTAATGTCGTTGGTTAAGGCACGGAGCGGGGTTATCCAAAGCATTAACAGGCCGTTGTTGGTTTGGCGGGTGTAGGTTTCGGGATGTTTATTGATAAAATCGGCAAGAAATGGTAAAAACAGCGCAAAGGTTTTACCGCTGCCGGTAGGTGCATTCAGCAAGCCCGAAAAGCCGCCCAAATAGGCGTCTGCCATCTGCTGCTGAAACAAAAACTGTTCCCAGTTTTTTTGCTTATACCATTGCTGAATAACCTGCTGCCCTTTTGAAACCATGCTGATAATATACAACGGAATTGCGAACAAGTTGTAATCCGTAAAAATAAATATTGTATAGGAGCAATGAAACAAACATGCTCATTCTTTGTAGTTTATGACGATGAAAAAATCCTTTATTAAACCTGTTCTAACTTTGGGCGCCGAAATTCTGTCCCCATTTACTTTTCTTTCTGTCCTTTGGTTAAAAATGGTGTTAAAAGTGAAACAGAAGGGAAATGTTGAAGACAGAATTTTTTCGAGCCTGGGCGTTTTGCCCGTGCCCGACCATTATTATCAACCACTGGTTAATCCTAAAAAGCATTTAAAAAAATCATTAAGGGCCGACAGAAATTTGCCCGGTATTAATTTAAACGTGCAGGAACAATTAGAAATTCTATCGAAATTCAATTTCAACGACGAACTTCTGGAGTTCCCCATCAATCAAAGGAATAAAATAGCGGGGGCAGAGTTTTATTACGATAATGGCCTCTATTGTTCGGGCGATGCAGAGTATTTATTCAATATGTTGCGATTTTTTAAACCAAAGAAGATGATAGAGATCGGCAGCGGACAATCTACCTTAATGGCATTAAATGCAATTGCCAAAAACACACAGGACGATAAAAATTATCATTGCGAACACATTTGTATAGAACCATACGAAGGCGCCTGGCTGGAAAGTAAAAATTTAACAGTAATACGAAAGAAGGTTGAAGATATAGATGTTTCCTTTTTTGAACAATTGGAAGCGAATGATGTGCTATTTATCGATTCTTCGCATATTATACGGCCACAAGGGGATGTCCTTTTTGAATACCTGGAAATTTTACCCATTTTAAAACCCGGAGTAATAGTTCACATACACGATATATTTACGCCCAAAGATTACCTTGATCACTGGATTTATCAACAACATCTTTTATGGAACGAACAATATTTGTTAGAAGCATTTTTATCGCTTAACGATCATTTTAAAATTATTGGGGCAACAAACTATCTCAGCCATAACTACCGCAACGAATTTGCCGCAAAATGCCCGGTATTTGCGCAACAAACCGACCGTGAACCTGGGGCCTTTTGGATACAGAGGGTGTGATTAGTCCGTTCTTTTCACCCTGCTAACTATATCATCAATTACTTGCGTCGATTTGATAATCTTTTCATGTCCAACGCCCTCATAATTTTGATTTTTTACGGCGGGGTATTTATTTAAAAACTCTTCAATAAAATTATAAGTAGAAGTCAAATCATTTTTGTCATAAGCCAGCCAGTGGTTAATGTCGGCGTCAAGGCAATATCGTTCTGTTAAATTATAATACGATGCAGGTATCCCAAACTTTTGTTCGAAACATTGTAAAAACCGTAGCTGACTGCTTTTAGGAACGTCCGCAGCATCCATACTGTTTTCAAAATTTTCTTTCAGCCTGATGAGCGGCGTAAGGCTTAACACTAAAGCGGGTTTAATGCCCAAATCCTGCACGGCAATTATATTGGCCATACCACCTAACGAATGGCCAATTAAAACATCGGGCGGGCCATATTTGGTTATAATTGCCTTCACTGCCTGCTTAAATAACAAAAGATTTGACAGTTCGCCTTCCGAGCTTCCATTGCCCGGCGCATCAAAGGCTATTACCTGTAAATCACCTAACCGGCGCAATGCCGAAATTAGCTCCGTAAAGTCGGCTGCCTTTGATCCCCATCCATGAGTTATCAATATTTTGCGGCTGCCGTTTCCCCAGCTAAACCCATTAAAAGTTAACTGCTTTTGGGCAAAATACTCATCATCAACTTGCAGGCTAAATCGGTCGGCCTCGTTCAGCAATTGCTCCTGCTGCAACCGCACGGGCATTTTGGGCGAGTAGCAAATCAATTGCCAAAGCAGTTCATC
>JABDBM010000120.1 GCA_013288685.1 Bacteroidota bacterium
TTGTATTTGACTCCTTTGCTACCTGTTATAGAACCAAAATTTATTTTATGAATGGTGCTTTTAAGATAAAAATAAAAATATTGCTGCTGGCTTTGATTTTTACGTGCCGGGCTGCCCTCGCCCAGGTTAACCCTGAAGACAGGATAAAAGGCATTTGGCTAACCGAAAAAAAAGATGGCAAAGTAGAAATATTCCGTTCGGGCAAAACCTGGGCAGGCAAGTTGATTTGGGGTAATTCCACATCTGACGAAAATGGCAAACCTAAACAAGATGTGCTTAATCCCGATGAAAAATTGAGGTCGCGGTTAATACAGGGAATGGTTATTATTACCGGGCTGGTATATGACGACGGCAAATGGCGCGGCGGTAAAATATACGATTCAACCACAGGCAAAAGCTATAATATTGTAGTAACTATCAACGGAAACACAATGGAGCTTCGGGGGTATATCGGCATCCCCCTATTGGGGAAAACTACGGTTTGGCAGCGTGTTGATTGACAAATTTTTAAAATTTTAAAACATTTTCGGCAAAAATTTATTTACGTATCACCCCGAATTTTTGAAAAATTATTTTTGGTGGTATTTAAGCACATAAATAGTGGTTGCAATTTGAAGTATTTGTATAATTGAAAACTTTTTGAACCCCTAAAGCTGTTGCCGATGCTTGCATTTCTTACTAAATCATTGTCTAAGTCTTCAATGGCCTGCGATTCGTGTCACTCGCATGTGGCGGGCACGTCAAAAGCCGGGATGAGTTTTGCCTCTCAGGTAAAATCATTTTTCGCACAGCTTTTTGACACTGCCGACTGGCCGCCGCGTTGGCATTGTGGTAGCTGGACAGATTTTCATGGCTGGTTGTACATTGTCTCGGATGTTGCCATCTGGGCTGCCTATTTCGCCATTCCATTCCTGCTCTTTAGGATCATCAACAAACGAAAAGATATTCCTTTCCCGAAAATTATTTGGTTGTTTATCGCCTTTATTTTGTTATGCGGCACCACCCATTTAATCGATGCCACAATTTTTTGGTGGCCGGCTTACCGTTTGAGCGCTCTTGTTAGGTTTGCCACAGCAGTTGTTTCCATTATTACCGTTTTTTCTCTCTATAAAATTATGCCGATGGTTTACAGCCTTCGCACCGCCGCGCAATTGGAGGCCGAAATTGAGGAGCGTAAGAAGGCCGAGATCGACGCCCGTCAGCAACAATTGCTGAAGCAGGCAGCCGAGGATTTGATGTTTAAAAAAGATGAGTTTATGAGTATAGCCAGTCACGAGCTTAAAACACCTATCACCACCGTAAAGGCTTCGCTGCAAATATTAGAACGCATGCTGAAAAGTAACGAAGCGATGCAACCGGCCGGACCCTTTATTGAAAAAGCATCGCGACAGGTAAATAAATTAACGGATATTATACAGGAATTGCTGGACGTAACCAAAATACAGGCCGGAAAGCTGGAACTGAGACGCACCGATTTCAATTTAGCTGCCATGGTGCGTGAGTGTGTTGAAGAATGCGTTATTGGCGATGGCAAACACCATGTAAATGTAACAGGTGATACAGACCTTACAATAAACGCCGATCGTAACCGGATTGACCAGGTAATATGTAACTTGCTCACCAACGCATTCAAATACTCGCCTCATAATGCGTACGTATCGCTCTCGTTCGGCAAATTAGAAGACGACAGAATAAAACTATCGGTTACCGATAATGGTATAGGTATTGAACCTGATAAAATTGAAAATATTTTCGACCGCTTTTACAGGGTGGAAAACACTTCGCAAAATTTTTCGGGTATTGGCTTAGGCTTATATATATCGGCCGAAATCATTAAGCGGCACGATGGGGAAATAGGCGTCAGCAGCGTTTTAGGCGAGGGGTCTACTTTTTGGTTTATTATTTAATACATTATATCACATAAAACATAGCCTATGCCGTCAAAAGAATATACTACCAGTGCTGTCACTTCTACCGATGGCACCGTTATAGGCTATCGCCAAATTGGAGCTGGTCCTGGTTTACTATTGGTGCACGGCGGTTTACAGGCTTCGCAAAACTTTACCGAATTAGGTAAACTACTTTCGGATGAGTTTACCGTTTACATTCCCGACAGGCGAGGGAGGGGGCTAAGCGGGCCGCACGGTAATTATAGCCTGGAAGCCGAAGGGGAGGATATGCAAGCCATTATTGCAGCCACCGGGACCGAATATATTTTCGGGTTAAGCTCGGGGGCTATTGTCACGTTATTTACCGCTATTCATACACCATCATTAAAAAAAGTGGCGCTTTATGAGCCGCCCATCCCGGTTAAGGGTTCCCCAACTACCAAATGGTATCGCAGGTACGAAAAGCAGTTAAAAAAAGGAGATTTGGGCAAGGCCATGGTGCACATTATGAAAGGCACCGGCGATTTTTCTTTGTTTACTGCTTTACCTTCATTTATTACAGGCCCCCTCGTTAACGCCGGCCTTAAAAAACGGGAAAAGGATGCCGCCAACAATGTGGTCTCGCTAAGGGAATTGATCCCTACTTTTGAGTATGATCATATAGCCGTGCAGCAGTCGGAAGGGATTATTGAAAAAAGCGGGGGCATTAAAGCCAATGTTTTGCTAATTGGCGGATCGAAAAGTAAAAAGTTTTTAAAACTGGCTCTTAGGGCTTTAGCCGATGCACTTCCGGATGCCAAACTGGTTGAGTTGAAAGGATTGGGGCATATTGCGGCGGATAATAGTGAAAGCCCGGATGTGGTGGCTGAGGTGTTGAGTAAGTTTTTTAAAGGGTAAGATCTTTATGAAAAGGATGTTTTTCCTCCTCTTTACGCAGTAGAGGGGGCTGTCGAGCGCAGCGATGACGGGGTGAGTCAACTATGCCGCATGCCCCACGCCGACCCCGCCGTTAACTCCAGCAGACTGCTCTCAGTCCGCGGCGCAAAGGTTGTAAAAAAGACCTCCGTCTGTCACAATCCCGTTACCCGGCCACACTTGTAAAATGACATTTAATTACTGTAATTTGGGCTTGTAACTGATCATTATTATTTATCAACCCAACCATGAATAAAATTTTATTTACGGCCATGGCGTTTGCGTCCGTATTGGCGGCAAATGCCCAGCAGGGCAAGCCGTTAACGGCAGCTGACTACGCCCGCGCCGAAAGCTTTTTAAGCTACAACACCGCTCCGCTTGTTGACAACGCCGATGTACGCCCTAACTGGCTACCTGGCGACAGTTTTTGGTACCGCACACTAACCGCCAAAGGCAGCCAATTTGTATTAGTAGACGCCGCTAAAAAGATCCGAACCGCCGCATTCGACCACGAGAAACTGGCCGCGGCACTTTCAACAGCCACCGGCCAAAAGTACGACGCGGCTATGCTGCCGTTTCAAAGTATTAGTTTTTCGGCAGATGGCAAAGCCGTTATCTTTCAAACAGATGCCAAACAGTGGAAATATGATGTAAAGACCAATCAGCTTAGCGCCGATACCAGCTATGTACGCCCGGCCATTGCTGGTGGAGCAGGCAGACGGCAGTTTAGGGGTGGTGCAGGTAATGAGGTTTTATCGCCCGATAGCAAACGTGCTGCTTACATTAAAGACAACAATTTGTGGGTACGTGATGTAAAAACAGGCATTCGCACGCAATTAACCACCGATGGTGTAAAAGATTTTGGCTATGCAACTGATAACGCCGGCTGGGAAACCAGCGACAGGGCTACGTTGGAATGGTCGCCTGATTCGCGGAAAATTGCTACTTATAAGCAAGACCAGCGCAATGTAAGCGATATGTACCTGGTTACTACCAATGTGGGCAAACCAACTTTAAAAGCATGGAAATACCCATTTCCCGGCGATAAGGAAATACCAACCATACAGCGCGTTATCATAAATGTTGATACCCCGAAGGTAATTGTGCTGCAAATACCGGCCGATCCGCACCGTGCTACGCTGAGTGATAACATATCAAGCAGCGGCACCTTTGATGATGTGAACTGGAATGGCAACGCCACCAAACTGGCTTTTGTTTCAACTTCCCGTGATCATAAAAATGAAAAATTCCGCATTGCCGATGCCGCTACCGGCGCTGTACGCGAAGTTTTTGAAGAAACTGTGCCTACCCAATATGAATCGGGCTGGGGGAGTATCAACTGGAAATACCTGGATAAATCCAACGAGATCATTTGGTTTTCGGAACGCGACAACTGGGGACATTTGTATTTATATGATGCCGCTACCGGTAAGGTGAAAAACCAAATCACCAAAGGCAATTTCGTAGTTACCCGTATGATAAATGTGGACGAAAAAGCCCGCATGATTTACTTTATTGCTGATGGCCTGGAAGCAGAGAACCCTTACTTCAGTCAGCTTTGCAAAATAGGTTTCGATGGTAATCATTTTGCAGTGCTAACGCCCGAAGCTGGTAATCACAATGTCACCTTATCACCATCAAAAAACTACTTTGTTGATAGCTACTCAAAACCCGATGTGGCTCCAGTTACTGTTTTTAGAGATATGAACGGTAAACTGATTGCTGATTTAGAAAAAGCGGACATTTCGCGACTTGTGGCTGCAGGCTGGAAACCGGTTACACCATTTTCAGTAAAGGCCCATGATGGCACTACTGATATTTACGGTTTAATTTTTACGCCAACCAATATTGATCCGGCTAAAAAATACCCGGTTATTGATTACATCTATCCCGGGCCACAGGGTGGGAGTGTGGGTAGCTGGTCGTTTGCGCCATCGCGTGGCGATAACCAGGCTTTAGCCGAATTAGGCTTCGTTGTAATTGTACTGGAAGGAACCAGCAATCCGCTGCGCTCAAAAAGCTTCCACGATATGAGTTACGGTAACATGGCCGAAAATACATTGCCTGATCAAATAACAGGTATTCGCCAGTTATCGCAAAAATACGCTTATATGGATACCACGAAAGTAGGTATTTGGGGCCATTCGGGCGGTGGTTTCGCCACAGCCGCAGCTATGTTCCGTTACCCTGATTTCTTTAAAGTAGGTATCTCCGAATCGGGTAACCACGATAACCGTAATTACGAGGATGATTGGGGCGAACGTTACGATGGCTTGGCTGCAAATTCCAATTATGATGCGCAGGCGAATGAAAATTACGCCAAAAACCTTAAAGGTAAGCTGATGCTGGCTCATGGTTTGATGGACAACAACGTACCACCGCAAAACACGCTGCTGGTGATTGATGCGCTGGAAAAAGCCAATAAGGATTATGATTTGGTGGTATTCCCTAACAGCCCGCATGGCTATGGCAACTTTTCGCCCTATATGATGCGCCGCCGCTGGGATTACTTTGTGAAGAATTTATTGGGTGTTGATCCGCCGAAGGAATATCAGTTAAAAATGAAGGCTGACCCGAGGAATGCGGGAATGTAGCCCCGAATTACAAAACACCATGCACAATCAACGATGCATGGTGTTTTGCCTTTAAGCTGTGCGCTTAAACCTATTTCAAGTAAAAAACAGTTCTGGCAACCTGTCCGGCTATTATACGATAGCCCAGGGGAGTAAAATGAATGCCATCAGGTTGAAAAATAGCTAAATCGAACCCTGAATTTCCCGAATACTTACCTACGCGGCTGTCATCTGCCAAATCAATTAATGCAATTGCGCCGATATCATTTTTCCACCCGTTAATTAGCATCGCTTTTAACTGTTGCCTAATTGCTTCAGCAGTGGCGGCATCATGATTGAAAGTATGCAAATTGCTGTTAAACGGGGTAGGTGTAACTACGATTGTTTGAACGCCTTTTTGGTGTAGTAAATTATGTGAGTTTTTGATGTTATTATAAATGTCCCGGGCGGCGTAGCCAGATGCAAAGTCATTTATTCCTTCCTCAATTAACGCAGCCGAGTTACTATAACCCGTTAAATCAACGTTAAGTACGCTTGGCAGTTCGGTGTTGATAATATCATTTACTACGGCTCCGGGCAGGCCATAATTATACCAGCCGCCATAAGCTGCATCACCCGAAAAAAAGCCGCTTACAACGGCAGGATAGTTTTGATTAGCCGCCACCGGCACACTCACACCATCGGCCGATTCGCTGCCAAATGTTATGGAAGTGCCTAAAAAAAATATTGCAGTTTTTGAGCTTTTTGGCACAATACGTTTAATGAGCACTACCAAGCCTTGCTGCGTCTTAAATAAAGTATCGCGCTTCGTATTATATTGCGCGTCCTTTACGACTTTTAAAACAGTGTCTTGCCAGCTCGTAAATAAAGTATCATTTTTAAAAGTTATGGTAGTATCGGGCTTTGTAGCTGTTGTGTTATCGGTATTACCGGGCTTTATTGAATCTGTTTTTTTACAACTGTAAAGAAAAAACGAGGTTGATATTAATAATAAGCATAATTTTCGGCTCATATTTCCAAAACATTTTGTATTTATAAATATATTAATAAATAAACACTTTGCCCGGGAAATTCATTAACTGTCTCTAAACGCCGGCGGCCTTCAGCACACTAATATCTTTGGTACTCAGCAACTGCTGATAATTAATCATCTGAAACTTTTTGCCTTCCAGTGCTCTAAATTCCGGCGATAGCAGCATATTTAACTCTGTTTGGCGATGAATACTGGTTAGTGGCTTACCGTCCTTGTCGTTCATCATCTTGCTGTTCATATCAAACAAAGCATCCATTTCCGGGCTTGGGGTGGCTGTGTGGATTACTACTAAATTTGGCTGATCGGGATTAAGATGATTTACATAATCCAAAAATGCCTGTTTTTTTGTAGCAACGGGTTCGCCCCACATTTCTTTATAGGTTTCGCCAAAATAGGAAGCGCTGCTCAACGGCGAGATCGCCAATTTGTATTTGTGAGCAAGTTTTTCGGTTAAAGCCCGTAATTCCGGTGTTGATAGTGCCACGCCCATGTGCGGGTCGATATAGGCTATTTTTAGTCCGGAGTGTATCGCTCTCTCTATTTGGGCAGATAGTTCTGTTTCTACTTCATCCAGTTTATACCCACTTTTGCTAAATGCCCTTGTTGATTGATGGAAATACCCCACACTGTCTACCAGGCTTGGCACCGCCGTACGCCCGGTTATCGGTCCCCAGCGATAATAGCGCCACTCGGATGTGAGCGTTAAATGCACACCAACGGTAACATTAGGATATTTCTTTAAAATATCGACAGCCTCCTGGTACCACGGACAGGCAAACTGTACCGAGACAGAAATTGGCATTCCGGTTTCGGCAACCTTTTGGGCGGCCATATTCACGGAGTGGTTCATCCCGATGTCATCCAAACGAATCAATAGCTGTGGCAATTTGCCGCCGGTTGTTTGAGCCAGTGATACGCCTGTTTGAATAGCTGTCAGGAAAATAAAAATGAAGGTTTTAAAGCACTTTTTCATGGTGTTTACAGTGATTGGACGACAATATAAAAACTATTATACAATAGATATGGCTTTAGCATACTCGCCCCATTATCGTCGTTTGCAGGCATCTACTGCCAAAACGGTGGTGTTTGGGTGGTGCCTCTTATGGTGCAATCCACACATTGGGATGAGCTGTATAAATAGCCGTATATACTACCACCTGGGGCAAAAAGTCCCTGCGTAGGCAAGTATGATGGTGGCGGATTGATTAGCGTGTTCTGCACCTCGTTAAAGCCATTTTTGTTAACTAACAATGCTGTGTCCTGCTCGCACTCATAAGGGTAAATGGGCAGTATATTGGGGATAACACTATTGGAGATAAATATTCTTTTGCTTTGCACATTGGTAACCGAAATATAGCCTATTACCGGTTCGCCGGGGTTGGCAACATTGTGGATATTGCCACTGATTTGTGTAGGCTCGGCATCAAAAATACTACCCAAATTCTCAGTTGTCTTTTTTATATTCTGATAGAAATTATAGGCTTCGCCGGTTAGCGCATATTGTGTTACCAGTATTGAATATTTTACTTCTAATTTTTCGGAGGTTACAGGGATTTGGGTTAGCGGGCTTTCATAAACCAAATCGCTGCTTAATTTGCTGGTATTGGTGAGCAGGATATTTGATGACGCGTGGTTGCCGAAACAATAATATATTTGCTGCGAATCCTGGCGGGGCACCATTGTATTGGTGAGCGGATCAACAACAAAATACGACCGGTATTTAGAATGAAATATCCATGTTTCATTGTAACTCCACCGGTAGTAATGCGTTGCACTTTGCGGATCGTGCGCGTTTACATACAGGTTTAGCACGCCGTCTTTTATAACATAGTTAATGCTATCAATAGGCGGTGTTTGCTTTACCGCTATAAAATCAGATACGTACTGGTTATTGGCCGTTTCAATTTTTAGGCGGTAGTTTTGTGTTGCAGGCAAGTTAAGGCCAACTGCGCCATAATTGCCTTTACCATTTATATCCGAAAGCGGGAAACTGCCGCCCTTATCACCCTCAACAGTAACTGTTGCATTCAGCACCGGGTTTGTTGTTGTTTGGCCATCCAGTTTAACCGTGCGGCTAAGCTTTATAATAGTTGAATCGTTACCCGAATTAATTACACCTTCAACTACCAGATAACTGTTTGCCGATGATATTACTTTGGGGTTAAACGGTTTTTTACAGCAAAATAACGTCAATATAAGTGCATAACACAACCAATGAAATTTTACCATATAAATAAGAAGTAAGCGGGTTTATTTAGATTTACTAATAAAGTTATTTGAATTGGTAAAACCAAATTTAAGAAACTTATAAACTAAAATGTTACAGCTTATGACTCAATCAAATTTCCATAAAACTCAGGCACACTCATCCCTGCCGCCCTCACCTGTTGCGGAATAAGGCTGGCGGCCGATTGTCCGGGAGTGGTATTGATTTCAATAAAGTAAAAATCATTTGTCTCATCCAGCAAAATAAAATCAACCCGCACCATGCCTTTGCAGTTAAGGCGCAGATACACCTCGGTTACAATGCGCGCAATTTCTTCGTTTTTAGTGGGCGGTAAGTCGGCAGGGGTAATTTCTTCAGATATGCCGGGCGTGTATTTGGCCTCGTAATCAAAAAAATCTTTAGAACTTAATATTTCGGTGGCAGGCAAAACAACAATTTTGCCGTGCAGTCGCGCCAGGCCGATGCTAAATTCGCGGCCTTTAATAAACTCTTCTACTAAAATCTGATTGTCTTCATGAAATGCGCGTTTTAAAGCATCTGGTAAGCCTGCAGCATTATAAACCTTGCTCATCCCCACGCTGCTGCCCCCATTATTGGGCTTTATAAAAAGCGGAAATTTCAAGCTCGCCGCAATAATGGCAACATCGTGCATATCCTGCTCCAATAAACGCAACGAGCGGGCGGTATGCAGGCCATGAATTCCTTCAACAATAGCCTTAGTATAGGCCTTGTTCATGGTAATGGCTGACGTGGTTGCATCGCAGGTGTTGTATGGGATACCCAGCATATCAAAATAACCTTGCAGCTTACCATCCTCGCCCGGCGTACCGTGAACGGTGATGAAAGCGAAATCGAAGGTTATTTTAGTGCCCTCAACAATAATGCTAAAATCATTTTTGTCGATATCAACCGCACCCTTGGCCGATTCATACAACCAGCGGTCGCGGCCAATTAAAATGGTGTAGACTTTGTATTTTTCGGCATCCAGATTGGCGGCAATATTTTTTGCGCTGTTTATAGATACTTCATACTCGCCGGAATAACCGCCGGCCAAAAGGGCAATGTTTTTAGCTTTCATACAGGACAAAGATAATTTTTGATTTCGGATTTACGATTTCGGAATTATTAATCACAGATTTTTATTGATTTAGACGATTACACAGATTAAAAGTATCAGCATAATCATAGTGATCTATTAAAATCTGTAATAGAGAAATGAATCACAGATTAACACTTATTTTCATGATTGAGCCGATAAAAATCAGCGTAATCATGGTAATCTGTTAAAATCTGTGATCGAACGTCCGAAATTTTCCATAAGTTTGAATCTTGAATAATTAAAACCGGTTGAATGAATTTTTGGGCTTATTTAAAAACTAAACAGTTCCGCATTAATCTGCTTTTGGCTATATGCTCGGTGTTTGCGGTTATTTTAATTGTTTTTTTTAGTTTGGGAATTTACACCCGCCATGGCTCGGGGATACCTGTACCTCAATTAAAAGGACTCTCCATTGAAAAGGCGATGGACCTGCTCAAAGACCAGGGATTTCAGTATAAAATTGATTCAGTGTATGTACTCGACCAGCCCCCGGGTTCGGTTATTGAACAGGACCCCGATGCAGGAACTAACGTAAAAGAAAACAGGACAATTTACTTAACCATAGTTACCCGACTGGCGCCGCCTATTGCCTTGCCCGATCTGGAACCTTATACTTATCGCGAAGCCGCAGCCATTATTGCTAACTATGGTTTAAAAATTGGCGATACAATTAGCCGTCCCGATATAGCAAATCATGTTTTGGAGGTTCGCTTTGCAGGTCAGCCAATAAAAGCCGGCGACAAATTACCAAAGGGTTCGAGAATTGACCTGGTTTTAGGTAACGGCGCCGGGCCAAGCGAAGTAGACATTCCGGACCTGGTGAACCAGGACTTTAGCACCGCTAAATTTTTATTAAAAGGCGCCGGCTTAACGCTTGGCGTGGTTACTTATGAGGGAACCATCACCGATTCGGCCAGTACGGTTGTTACAGCACAAACGCCGGCAAAGACCGATTCGTTGAATAAAGTAAGCATTGGTACCCGTATTAATTTGACGGTTTCGCAGGGTAAGAAAGCGGATGGAGCCAATTAGCGGACTGGAGTTATTTACCCGTTTAAATAACAACGAAGTTGTAAATTTGCTGGACGTTAGGGAAGCAATAGAATTTCATACCTATAATATTGGCGGGCAAAATATGCCTTTATCTAATTTTCGTGAAAATTTAGGTCAGGTGCGTTATAACAAAACCGACGAAATCATTGTTATTTGTAAAGTGGGATTACGTAGTGAAACAGCTAAGCAAATACTAACAGAAAACGGCTACGAACGAGCCAGAAATTTAACCGGCGGACTATTGGCGCTCCGGAAATTAAAATAACTAAAATATATTATACAAATGGCTAAGAAAAAAGCTAAATCAGGCAGTACGTTCCGGAAGTTTATAGCTGCGTTGGTGGTTATACTCATTATCGCGCTGGGGCTTACCGGCCTTAATTATTATTTGAAATATTTTGGTCCTAATGTTACCGATAAACAGGAGTACCTGTATATACATACCGGCGAGGGCTTTAACGCCGTATTTGATACCATTAAAGAAAAAGGGATTGTAAAAGACAGTACTACGTTTTATTGGGCTGCCCAAAACATGAACTATGTAAACCGGGTAAAACCGGGCCGTTACCGTCTGCACGAAGGCATGAGCAACCGCAAACTGATAAACATGCTGTTATCAGGCGCACAGGAGCCTGTCACGGTCGCTTTTCATAACTTACGGTTAAAAGAACAATTTGTAGGTTTTATCTCCAAAAAAATAGAAGCGGATTCCCTTTCCATCATCAGGCTGCTTGATTCGGCAGGATATGTAAGGCAATTTGGTTTTACAACCGACAATGTGTATACCATGTTTTTGCCAAACAGCTACCAAATGTATTGGAATACATCGCCCGATAAGTTTTTTAGAAAAATGTACGCCAATTACGAGAAATTTTGGACCGAGGATCGCAAGCAAAAAGCAACGGCTATTAACCTTACGCCCGTTGAGGTTTCAATACTGGCATCCATTGTAGATGCGGAGGCGCTACATGACGAAGAAATGCCAACCATTGCCGGTTTGTATTTGAACCGACTTAAAAAGGGTATGAAGCTGGAAGCCGATCCGACAGTAATTTTCGCTGAAAATGATTTTACCATAAAGAGGGTGCTTTCGCGATACTTATCTATAAACTCGCCCTATAATACTTATTTGCACACAGGTTTACCTCCGGGCCCTATTATGATGCCATCAGTTGCTGCAGTGAATGATGTACTGAACTATAAGCCAAGTGATTATATTTATATGTGCGCCAAAGAAGATTTTTCGGGCAATCATAACTTTGCCACCAATATGGCTGATCATTTGATAAACGCTCACAAGTTTCAGCAAGCGCTTAACGAACGAAATATCCGGAGATAATGTTTCAGCACGCTACCAAACTACGGGTACGCTATGGCGAGACCGATCAGATGGGTTATATGTACTACGGCAACTATGCGGAGTTTTACGAAGTTGGCCGCGTTGAAATGCTGCGCAGCCTGGGGCTAACCTATAGCGGCATGGAAGAATCGGGCATAATGATGCCCGTGCTTGAACTAAAATGCAAATACCTAAAACCAGCATTGTACGACGAAGAAATCACTATCAACGTAATAATGGATAAGATGCCGGGCATACGGATATTTTTCAGGTACGAACTTTTCAACGAAAAAAATGAGTTGATAAACACCGGTGAAACGCTGCTGGTGTTTATTAATATGAAAACTAACCGCCCCTGCCTGCCCCAGCAGGAGTTTTTAGATAAATTAAAGCCATTTTTTGAGTAAATTTGACTCAAATGAACTGGACGCATCGTTTTCTTCTACGTTTTACCTTCTATCAAAAGTTTATCGCCTGGTCAAAAACCTATGTTTTGCCGGGCTTTCATCCCCTGCCCTTATATAATGTATTGTCGTTCTTCGCCCACGAATACCAGGATAGGTCTTTATTAAACAAAGCCTCGGCGCTCTCCTTTAACTTTATGCTGGCGTTTTTCCCGGCAACCATATTTTTATTTACGCTCATACCTTTTATCCACGTCAAAAACTTTCAGCAGCACTTGCTTGATGTATTGTCCACCATTCTCCCTTACAACGCCTATATGGCCTTCCAGGCAACAATAGAAGACATAGTTAGACATCATAATGGCAAGCTGATGTCGCTGGGTTTTTTATCGGCGTTGTATTTTGCCACCAACGGCATCACCAACCTGATGCGGGCTTTTAACCGCTCGTCGCTTATTGTGGAGAAGCGAACATGGATGAAAAGGCGTTTGATTGCCATTGTGCTTACTTTTGTGATCAGCATATCGTTACTGTTAGCCATCGGGATCATGACGGCCGGCGAGGCCATGATTACGGCCCTAAAGCATCAAATGGGCAGTAAAGGCCATTTTTGGATATACCTTATAACGTTTTCACGCTGGGTGATAGTGATTGCCATATTTTTCGTCAGCATTTCTCTATTGTATCGGTACGGCCCGGCCAACGTTCAAAAATGGAAGTTTTTTAGCACAGGCTCCATAATGGCTACTATATTGGCCGTGTTAACCTCGCTGGGGTTTACTTACTATATCAACCATTTCTCGTCGTACAACAAGGTATACGGCTCCATAGGAACATTAATTATATTGATGCTTTGGGTACATTTAAACTCATTGATATTATTGATCGGCTTTGAGCTAAATGCAAGTCTTGATTATTCAAAAAGGAACATAAAAGAAGTGAAGCCGATGTTTAATACGTTCAGGAAGACGGTTAATTGAGTTGAAAAAGTTGTAATTGTTGTAAAAGTAGTGGCCGTTATGGCGATTTTACGCGTTTTAACAGTTTTGAGATCTTTCCGAATAACCAAACCTTCAACTTTTACAACCACTATAACATCCTTACAACAACTTATTCTGCCACACAACCAGCCACTTAACAACAAATTCAAAAAAACTTAACTTCAGGTTTGCCAATTCAGCCCAGATTCGTACTTTTGTCCCCGGAGAGTTGGCAGAGTGGTCGATTGCGGCAGTCTTGAAAACTGTTGAGCCTTTGCGGGTTCCTGGGGTTCGAATCCCTAACTCTCCGCCACCCAAATAAGAAAAAC
>JABDBM010000121.1 GCA_013288685.1 Bacteroidota bacterium
GATATAAACAGGTATTGCAGGCAGGCAAAATGGCAGCCAGAAGTTAATTAAATCCTCATTTAACGCCAATAAAGAGAACTGATATACAATCAACCATATTAAAAGTGAATATATTGTAATAAAGCTGATCGCTATCAGCAAAAATTGCAGGTAAATAAGTCTGATTTTAATTAAAAAATTAGTCATTATTGTAATTGTGTTGTCGGTCTAAATGTATCAAAATGATTTGTAAAATAACATCATGTTCCTTTCGCTCCCGCAAGCCTCCCGGCTTGTGGCCCGCTGACAGGTAACCCGTTAGCAGGTAAACTTACGAGCCTTGCTTGCATTACAACAAATTATTATCCAATCTGGTCTAAGTTACGCTACGCCAAAGACCAGGAAGGGAATCGCAAGAGACTGTTGATAGAAAGTCAGGGGGTGATTGGCACCTTCACTTCAAATAATAGGCGGATATTTTGTTGCCTGCTGTTCGACTACATCCACAGATACGCTATCCCGATAGTCTATGCGAACCCTATCAGGCTTGTAAAAAGCAAAAGGCCAAAGTTAAATCAACCCTGGCCTTTCGCTAAAATATCCATTTCTGTTCCCCCTTTAGGGGGTTAGGGGGTGGTTACTGCCCCACCATAAACACCGCATTGCCGAACAGCAATTTCCCATTTTCCCAAAAACTGCGAAAAATTGGGTCATCAACCATATACACTACCGTGCCACGGCCAATGGATTGTACGCCAAGCAACATACCATCTTTAATTTTCTCCTTACTTTTTTGGCCAACAAAGCCCGATACATAGGCATCACCTTTTACGGTGCCCACATTCCAGCCGTTATCGCCCAAATAGTCGTAAATATCATTACTTAGTTTAAGCGTATAATAATAAGGCTGCATACCAAAGCCAAGCGGGTGCGTATTATCTAAATTTATTTTATAAATAGCGCCCGGCGTGGTCGAGCTAATGGCATCAACATCCCGGTCACCATACGGCTTCAAATTAGGCGTCTTTGGTTTATCCTTATCGTCTTTTTTATCGTCCTTTTTCCTGATATCAAATCCTTTTTTATCCACCAGTTCCGATACAGCATCCTGCATTACAATCAGCTTGCCGCCATCATGTACCCAGCCTTGCAGTTTGTCTGATGGAAAATCCTCATAATTACCATCGGGAAAAATAGCCACGTCATAATCACTCAAGCGGGCACGGTTCAAGTCCTGATATTTTACTAAAGTTACAGGATAACCAATTTGTTGTTCAAAATAATGCCAAACCTCGCCCATTGCTTCGGCATTAACGCCGGCGCCCGCAATAAGCATTACCCGCGGCTGACGGATATAATGGATTTGGCCCGAGCCAAAATCGCGTCCCTTATCCACAAAGCCCGATTTTAACGGCGTAAGCTGCTCGCCTGCCGCAGTAGCAGCCGTGGTAACAACCTGGTCGAAATCACCTGCATCGTTGCCGGCCCTCGCTATCAACAGCGACCCTGGTGCAAACTTCTTGCCCGCAGCTTCGAACGGCGTTTCCGAATAGCGTACTTTTATGCCTTTTTTAAATAACGATGCCAAAAACTTCACATCGTTTACCGATTGCCATGAAGCTACATAAGCATAAGCACGCGGACTTGCCTGCGCCACAGCCGGCTGCAAACTCGCTACAGTAACATCCGAACCTTTAATTGATTCTTTTAAACCAATAGCATCCAGTCCATACACATAAGGCAGGCTCCAGGCAGTAATATCATAAGTATTGGAGTCGGCAACAAAGGTTTTGGGCTCCAGCAATACGTTTAGCAAAACAGATTTTGGCTGATAGGCATTAATCACCATATCGCCGCCTTTTACGCTGTACTGTTCCGATTTGCCGGTTACGTAACTAAACCCGTTAACACTTTGATTAACGCCGAAAGTATATTTTATTCCGTTACGGCGAAGCATTTCGCCCAAATGGTTTATTTTTTCCTGGTTATTATTTTTAATGATGTAGGTTTTGTATTCGCCAGGAGGATTGTTGATGCTGTTATCAAAAAACTTTTTAAACTCGCTCACCAGCTTTGGCCCATTGGCCGAAACCGTTTCGATGGTGCTGATACTGGTTGAATGATGGTGCGCAACGCGGTTAACTAAAGTTAAGGTATCGCCGGTGCGGGTTAGCACAGCCAGGCCTGCACTGATGCCGCCCTGCTCGTAAGTCATACCGATGGAACCATTATAAATAGGATAAGTATCACCATACGATGGGTAAAGCAAATCAAACTCTTGTTTGGTAAAATACAACCAGCCGTTACGGTCAAAATCTTCGGCATTGTGTTTACCGATGGTTACCTGGAAATCGCGCTGCCATTGGGTAATTACTTTATGGTAAGGCTCGGCAGCCGGGGCAAAGTAATAAGGCGCATTGTAACCTTGCTCGTGATAATCCACATGTGCTTGTGGCAACCACTGATTAAATAAAGCAACCCGGGCTTGCGTTTCTTTTTGTGTTTGCCATGCCCAATCGCGGTTTAAGTCGAAATAATAGTGGTTGATCCTGCCGCCCGGCCATGGTTCAACATGCTCGCGCGAGGCTGGGTTAACATCGGGCACTAAACCATGTACCGAATTATAAAAGTTAACATAACGGTCGCGGCCATCGGGGTTAAGGCACGGGTCAATAACCACCACCATGTTTTTTAACCACTCTTTGGCTTGCGCATTGTCAGGGTTAACCAAATCGAACAAGGTTTGCATGGAGGTCTCGCTCGATGCAGGCTCGTTACCGTGAACGTTGTAGCTTAACCACAATATAACAGGGGCGTTAGTTGTAGCAGCCACAGCAGAATTTCCCAGGCCCGCTAAACGCAAATTATTTTGGCGGATATCTTCCAAACGACCAATATTTTCGTCGGATGCGATAAACATTGCCAGTAGCGGCCTGCCTTCGTTAGTTGCGCCATATTGCTGCAGCTTCACATTTTTTGATGCTTTGGCGATATAGTTAAAATATTCAACAATTTTGTAATGGGGCGTAAACTGTTCGCCCAACTTGTAGCCCAAAAACTTTTCGGGCGATTTAATTTCCTGCGCGAAAGCCCCGCAGAAAATACTTAAAAATAAAAGAGCAAGTAAAAATCTTTTCAACATAAATATTATTTTGATGATTGGCTAATGTAAAAAAATATTTTGATGTGTTATTGTAACGAAATGATTATGAAACCTAATTACGAAATTTGCCGGATGTATTTATGAATAATACGATTGGGGTTTTTACCACAAAGGACACAAAGTGAAAAACACTAAGAACACTAAGAACACGAAGAACACGAAGATTTTGCCGTTTTGGTTTATTAAATAAAATTTTGTTTGTGTTCTTTGTGAAAACCTTTGTGGTAAAACTCATAACTACGCCGGTATGAATTTTTTACCACTAAGGACACCAAGGGAGAAGCACTAAGAACACGAAGTTTTGCATGTGTGTTTGTTAATACCTTTTTCTTTGTGTCCTTCGTGAAAATCTTTGTGTCCTTTGTGGTAAAACTATCAACCATACCGACCAAACACTTAATAATACCGAAAATAATACAATGATCACTTCAACCGAAAATGCCGAACACTATACCTGGGGCGCGCAATGTGATGGCTGGCATCTGTTACGTTCTGATAGCTTAAGTGTGATACAGGAGCGCATGCCGCCTGGCACTGCCGAGCAATTGCATTACCATGAGCGCGCGCAGCAAGTATTTTTTATCTTATCAGGAACCGCCACATTTGAAGTTGAGGGTGAGTTATTAACCGTAAATGCCGGGCAATCTATTCACATCAAGCCCAATACAAAACATCGTATACTTAATAATTATACTGAAGATTTACACTTTTTGGTGATATCAGAACCAAAGTCGCACGGGGACAGGGTGAATTTGTAGATGTACGGTCCTGATGTTTTTTGTCATTCTGAGTGTAGCGAAGAAACTTCTCAATGCTATTCAGTTGAGGTGCGTTTTCCCCCTCTCTACTTCGTAGAGAGGGGTGGCCGAGCGCAGCGAAGGTCGGGGTGAGTCAACTATATGAGCGACGTTGGTAGCTATGCATGGCGCATAGTTGACTCACCCCCTATCATCTCCGCCAATTGGCGGATCGACCACCCCCTCTCTGCTGCGCAAAGAGGGGCAAGAATCCTTTTTAACTTAATAGCATTGAAGAAACCCTGCGACGACGCAAAATATAATTCTCCCCACCTCAAACCAATTTCACCTTTCGGGTATTATATCCTCTAAAAAATCTACCATGAAAAAAATATATATCCCTTCAGTACTGTTACTGGTGCTTTGTTTAAGCAGTTGTTCGGTAATCACAGGCATTTTTAAGGCTGGCGCAGTTGTTGGCATTATTGCTGTAATAGTTGTTATCGCCATAATTATTTGGATCGCTTCGATGTTTCGCGGCAAGTAACAAACGCGGTCTGAACCTTGATGAGCAAGACTTGAAGATTGCAGAATTTTGACTACAAACAGTCATCATCATGGTAATCTTTTAATCCCAAAATCAAGGTTCAGACATAGTATTTCAGCTCAATCAAATCGTGCGGGATTGGTTTACTATTCCAATGATGATGAATGGCAAGCGCGGTACCCAACGCAGTTGCCTGGGCCATTGATGCGGCAAACACTTCCAGTTTAGGAAATGCTTCGGCCAGCAAATGCATAAAAACAGCATTTTTACTAAAGCCACCGTCAACAAATATGCGTTTCACCGGGGTGCCTTTTAATACATAATTAATGGCCGTTTTTTGTTTTTTTACGATGCCGGCAACAAGGCTATAATATGCATCGATGTCATCCCCTTCCTGATCATTTTCTTCTGTCTTCCGGACTTCCGGACTTTCCGTCTTCCGGACTCTTTCCATTTCAAACGGAACATTCCGGTATTTCACCACATCCTGGTTAAATTGTTCGGCTATGCGCTTAACCCCCTGCTCATAATGATGCCCGCTAAACAACCGCGATGCCTTTACCGGTTTGCCGTGATATTCAATATAATTCAGGCAGTCCTTTTTTAATTCGGCCGCTGTAAGCGGCAATTGATTAAAGGGATTCAGGCTAATGGCCCAGGTACCGGTTGATAACAAAATAAAAGGCTCTTTAAAACTTACTAAATACGGAATAAGCGCAGCCGAACTATCATGCAAACCAATGCCCACCTTATAATTAGCATTAGCAATATTCGCCGGGACTACCGCATCCGCGGGATGTATAGGGGCAAGCTTATTGATAATCCCCTCCCTGGTTACCCAATGGTGATAGCTATGGTTTTCGAAATCCCAAAGGGCAGTATGGCAACCAATGCTGGTTAAATCCGAATATTTTTTGCCGCTTACTAAAAAACTTAAGTACTGCGGCAAGTGCAGGGCGTATTTTATGCGCTTAAATAATTCAGGCTGCTGGTATTTGATACGATATAATTGCAAGCCCGAATTGAGGTTGCCCAACGCGGGCGATGCCGTTTCAAAGGCCAACCTGGCTTCACCACCATAATTGTGATAAAACTGCTTCTCCAAATCTTCCGGATAGGGTTTCAGGTAATTATATAAAGGAGCAACAGGCTGTCCGTCTTTATCCAAATAAACAAAGCTCGCTCCATAAGCCGAGAAATTGACGGCTTTTAGTTCAAACTCTTTTAGCTTGCTAACCTCATTCAACGATTCATAAACAGAAAATCTCAGGCTCTCCAGATTTTCGCAGGGAAAACCATCCTCATCAACCGTTTCGTTAAAACGGGCCGAGCGTTCAAAAACAATATTATAATTTTCGTCAAAAAGGAACAGCTTTTTATTGGTTTTGCCAACATCAAAAACGGCAATAACAGGGATGGGAGTCATGGTGTTTTATTTGATTTATTATAACAACCATGTCATTTCGAACGAAGTGAGAAAACTTATACGCCCTGCATCGCGAACAATGCAGGATTTATAAGATTTCTCCTTTGTGCCTCAGTCGAAATGACATGGCGAAGAGGAATGACATGAAGGTGGTTATTTCTCCTGATTATTTACAACCCAGTTGCCACTGTCTTTTCCCCGCGCTGTTTAATCAACTCGTTTCTCACCGCACTTTTCCTGAAAAGTGCAATCGGGTTTAACGCCCCTCCTGCTCTTAACCGCGCTTCGGCAATTAATGGCCGCACATCCGTGCGATAGGCATTTTGTAAAATCTCCTGCGCCTGGGCCACATCGTTTTGTTCCTGTGCTTCAACCAATGCCTGTTTATCAACCAGCAATGCCTGGGCGTAGGCTATTTTTATAGCCTCTACTGATTGCAGCAGATCTTCAATCGGGTCCTTTACATTGTGCGATGCATCAATCATCCAGCCAATGCCGGTTGCATGATTCATACCCCGCGCATCCATCCCTTCAACCAGTTCGTTAAAAATTAAAAATAATTGGTAGGGATTAATACTGCCAACAGTAAGATCGTCATCGCCGTATTTCGAGTCGTTAAAGTGAAAACCCGCCAGTTTCCCCTCCATTAATAATAAGGATACAATTTGCTCAATATTAGTACCCTGTAAATGATGCCCGAGGTCAACCAGCGTAAGCGCTTTCTCACCCAGCTTGGATGCCAGCATATACGATTGTCCCCAATCAGCAATGGTGGTCGAATAAAAATTGGGTTCGTAGGGCTTATATTCAATCCACATTTTCCAGTCGTCGGGCAGTTCTTCGTAAATCTGGCACAAGCTGTCGTGGGTACGTTGAAACGCGCCGCGGAAATTCAGTTGACCCGGGAAATTAGAACCATCCGATAACCAAACCGACAAAGCAGTTGATCCCAGTTCAACACCATATTTTATTACCTCCACATTATGCTCAATAGCCTGGCACCGCACAGCCTTATCCACATGATGAAGCGATCCAAATTTGTAACTGTGCTTTTGCGATGCCTGGTCCTGGAAAGTGTTGGAGTTTACCGCATCAAAATGCAGGCCCAGTTCTGCCGCAAGCGCCTTTATAGCGGGTGCATTATCAGGAATATCCCAGGGAATATGCAGCGAAATAGAATTGCTGGAACGGTTTAACGCGTGGATCAAACCCACATCTTCTATCTTCTCCTCCAAACTGCGCGGCTCTCCCCCACCCGAAAAACGACCGAACCGGGTTCCCCCGGTGCCTAATGCCCAACTGGGTATAGCAATTTGAAATGCCTGCAATTTTTTAAGCACCTCATCCAATTTTGGCACATCGGCAGCTACAAAATCAAATTTGCGCTGGTGCTCCCTAAGGTGCAGGTGATTGTAGTGGTCAATTTTATCTTGTTCCATGGTATATCAGGCTAAATGAAAAACTTCTTTTAAAGGCACGCTTACCGGCGAATTATCATCATTGGTTTCCATAATATCGCTCATAAACTGCCACCATTGCTGCATAATAGGGTTATAGGGCAGCTGATCAAGCAGATTAGCGTCCTGGGCTTTCAAAATGGCAAACAGGCTGTCAGTTTCCTCATCCAAAAATATCGAATAATCGCTGATGCCGTTTTCCTTTAGCAAGGCCGCCAAACCGGGCCAAATTTCAGCGTGCCGCACTTTATATTCTTCGGCAAAGCCGGGAAACAATTTCATTTTAAAGGCTATTCTGCTCATTTTATTTTTTTATTACCACAAAGGTCACAAAGCGAAAAAACACAAAGGACACGGAGTTTATTTTTTCTTTGTGCCCTTTGTGAAACCTTTGTGTTCTTCGTGGTTAATTGTCAAATCTATTATCTTACAAACCCCGCCGCAACTCCACCGTCCACATTCAACACATTCCCTGTCGATTTATTCAGCATCCCGCCCACAAAAACAAGGCAGGCATTGGCTATATCTTCGGGCAATATCACTTCATTCAACAAGGTCCGTTTGGCATAATAAGCAGGCAGTTCTTCCACCGTTACCCCATAAGCCTTGGCACGACCAGCGGCCCAATCGCCTGCCCAAATTTTACTGTCGGATATTACAGCATCAGGGTTTATTACGTTTACACGGATGTGATCCTTACCTAACTCTGCTGCATTGAGCCTGCTCAGGTGCATTTGCGCTGCCTTAGCCGAACCATAACCTGCATTATTAGGACCAGATACCAGCGCATTTTTGCTCACTATATTTAATACATCGCCGCCGGTATCCTGCTTGCGCATAATCTCCACCCCTGCCTGCGTTACCAAAAATTGACCTTTCACCAATACGTCATACAATAAATCCCAATCCTTTTCGGTATGATCCTCCAATGGTTTGGATATCGAAAGGCCGGCACAATTCACCACAATATCCACCCCGCCAAAAGCTAAAACCGCAACGCCGAATGCATCGTTAATAATAGCTTTGTTAGTTACATCCAGCAACGCTGCTGCATAAACATCCTTGCCATATTGTTTGGTAAATTCTTCTTTTGCTCCTGCCAGCCTGCTTTCATCGTTATCATTAATAACCACTACAGCACCCTCATTGGCAAATTTTTTGGCAATAGCTTTGCCGATGCCCCCAGCACTACCAGTAACTAACGCAATACGACCTGATAATATTTTTGGTTTTGGCATGCGCTGCAATTTTGCTTCTTCCAGCAACCAGTATTCAATGTTAAATGCTTCCTGCCTTGGCAACGATGTATATTCTGATATAGCTTCGGCTCCCTTCATTACGTTGATGGCATTGATATAAAACTCAGCGGCCACCCTCGCCGTTTGTTTATCCTTGGCAAAAGTGAACATACCCACGCCCGGGTACAAAATAACCACCGGGTTAGCATCGCGTATAGCCGGACTGTTGGGATGCTTGCAACTTTCGTAATACTCGGCGTACATTTTGCGATAGGCTTCAAATGCAGGGGCCAGTTTTTCCTTTATCGCTTTGGTATCGCTTAAATCCTCACCTGGCGCCAGTTCCAACACCAGCGGACTAATCTTCGTCCGCAAAAAATGGTCCGGACAACTGGTTCCCATCGGCGCTAACCTGTCCAGATCATTGGAATTGGTAAACTCCAACACGCGGCTATCATCCGTAAAATGACCTATCATCCGCGTTTTTTGAGAGCAAAATCCGCGCAATATGGGCGCTAATGCAATAGCCTGTGTTTTCCGATTGGCTTCATCCAGGCTGGCAATTTTACTACCGCCAAAAACAGGCGCTTTCTTACCGTAATTGGCTTCCAGGTATTCTGCGCATTGTTCAATTACTTCCAGGGTGTTGATGTAACTTTCGTAAGCCGTATCGCCCCAGGTAAATAAACCATGAGAACCCAGCATAATACCACGAATGCCGGGATTTTCATCCAAACATTGTTTCAGTTTTAATCCCAAATCAAAACCAGGCCGTTGCCATTCTACCCAGCCAATTTTTCCCTTAAACAGTTCCGCAGTCATTTTTTTGCCGTCTTTTGCTGCCGCGATGGCTATAGCCGCATCGGGGTGCAGGTGGTCGATATGTTTAAAGGGTAAAAAGCCATGCAGCGGCGTATCAATGGATGGCGCTTTTGAGTTTAAATCGAAAATGCAATGGTTAAACAGTTCCACCATTTCGTCTTCGTGTTCAATACCACGATAAACATTGGTTAAGCTGCGCAGCCTATCCACATAAAGCGCCGCCAATCCACTGGCCTTTAAACTGCCCAGGTCACCGCCCGATCCTTTTATCCACATCACTTCGGTTTCGACCCCGGTTAATGGGTCCTTTGCCATAGCCTTACAGGATGTATTGCCGCCGCCATAATTGGTGAGCCGCAAATCGGCGCCTAAAAGGTTCGACCGGTAAATTAATAAAGCTACTTCATCGCCGGCCAGTTCTGCTGCCTTTGCATCATCCCACAGGTAGCTTACATATTTAAAATTTGACATATATTTTTGAATTTATATTTAGAAGAGAAGCAAGACATCAAGAAACAAGAGGCAAGAAAGAAGCCGCATTTCCTTTTCTCTTGATTCTTAACTCTTGTTTCTTGACATCTTGATTCCTGCTTCTTGAAATCTTGCCTCTTATTTCAACGAATTCCCATATCCCACCACCAATACCGATACTATAATCACCACTATCCCTAAAATAACCGTATTAAATGCTTTTTTGCTCACACCCTTCCATTCTTTTAGTACAAGTCCCCACATATTGGCTACCAGGATAATGAAAGCCATGTGCAATATCCACGAACTGGCGCCATTGCCGAGCCTGCTTTCGCCCATGCCATAAAAAAAGAACTGCAAAAACCAGGTGGTGCCTGCCAGCGCCGAAAAAATATAATTTTTAAGCAGCGGTGTTTTAGCATCGGTATAATTACCAAATGTTTTATTACGAAAATTGAGCACCATACACCATATAAAATTGGTGGTTAACCCACCCCATAACACCACGATATAAACCACATTGTTGCGGAACAAAAAATTGCCCGCCCCCGGATGCGCCGCCACCCAAATTTGGTTAGCAGTATCGGCCATTGATTTACCTGCTTCCAAACCGAAGTTAAAACAGGCGCTTAAAATACCCGATACAATGGCCACAAATATACCCAGCCCAAAGCGGTAGTCCTTATTAACAGCAGCCGCATCGCCATTTTTGGCGAGGTCCTTTTCCTTCATGGTGCCGGCTTTACCACATATAATAATGCCTATTACACAAATGCCAATCCCCAGCAATACCATTTGTCCCCAGTGACTTTGCATCATCATGGTAATGGTATCCTTACCATCCTTTGGGAAAAAATTATAATATACCGATGGTACCAGCGAGCCAAAAACGGCGCATAAGCCTAAAATAATGGTGCTACCTAAGGATACACCCAAATAGCGGACGCCCAACCCATAAGTTAAACCGCCTATACCCCATAAAACGCCCATCAGGTAAGTCCAACCAAGCACACTAATACCCGTGTTTTTAATAATATCCGCAAAGCCGGGAATGGTGAGCCAGGCCGCCAATGGCGGAACGATGAGCCACGAAAATATGCCACCTACTATCCAAAAACTTTCCCAGGCCCAGCCTTTTACTTTTTTGTAAGGGATATAAAAACTTCCGGAAGCAAAGCCGCCGATGAAGTGAAAAATTACGCCGAAAATGATGCCCATGTCTTTTTTTTATGTAGAGACGCAATGCTTGCGTCTCTGAAATATACAGGTATTGAATATGTTTGCAACGTATGGTGGGAGACGCGAGTATCGCGTCTCTACATCATTTTGTTACCGTACTACTAAAATGATACGTGCCTGAACCTACATTCACCACCACATAACCCGCAACAGGGTCAGTCACCTTAATATCCGGTTCGGTCGACAATGCCTTGCCACTTTCGGTTACCGGGCTGTTGTCCGTTGCCGGGATATAAACCGTAGCCGTTGCGTTGGCCGGAATTTCAACATCAAACGAAAGTGTATTGCCGTCCAGTTTCCAGTGCGAGCTTATTTTACCATAGTTGGTTTCATAATCGGCGTTGGCGTTGGTTAAATCGCCGCCCACGGTTGGTTTTATGGTGATGCCTTTATAGCCGGGGGCATCGGCCCTGGTATCAATGCCTGCAATTACGCGGTACATCCAGTCGCCAATGGCGCCGTAGGCATAATGATTAAAGGAGTTCATACTCACCGCTTCAAAAGTGCCATCGGGTTTTATGCCGTCCCAGCGTTCCCAAATAGTGGTGGCGCCCATTTTAACCGGGTATAACCACGATGGATAGGTATCCTGCAACAACAACCTGTATGCAACATCGGCATGGCCAAAACGGCTCAATACATGGCAAAGATATGGCGTGCCCAAAAAGCCGGTTGTTAAGTGGTTGCCGTAGCGGCGAATGTTGCGCACCAGTCTATCGGATGCTTGTTGCCTTAAGTTTTCGGGCAGCATATCAAATTGCAGCGCCAATACGTAGGCGGTTTGCGTATCAGATGATATCAAGCCATTTCCTGTTACGTATTCTTTATTAAAGGCATCCTTTATTTGCGCCAAAAGGGCGGTATAAGCTGCGGCATCTTCGGTTTTGCCCAGCACATTTGCCGCATTTATAAGCAATTGTGTGGAGTTTGCCCAAAAGCACTGTGCTATTAAAAACTTGCTGGTAATGGCCGAACTGCCATCGGTATCATCGTTTACGCTGTAAAACAGCCAGTCGCCAAAGTGGAAGCCTGTATTCCACAAATTATTGCGACTCTGGTTTTTCATATAATCAACCCAGGCTTTCATACTGCTGTATTGATTTTCCAATATGCGTTTATCGCCATAAGCTAAGTACATGTTCCACGGCACAATGGTTGATACATCTGCCCAACCTGTACTGCCACCCGGACCAGTTTTAGCACCTTGCGCAATCACATTGGGAATTACGTGCGGCACGCTGCCATCAACGTATTGGTCGGCAGCCACATCTTTTAGCCATTTGGTGAAAAAATTATGCACGTTGAGCAAATAGCTTGCCGTGCGCGAAAATGCCTGCGCATCACCTGTCCAGCCCAAACGTTCGTCGCGTTGCGGGCAATCGGTGGGAACATCTAAAAAGTTGCCTTTTTGGCCCCATTGTATATTATGCTGTAATTGGTTAATCGGTGTGTTCGAACTCGAGAAAGTGCCCGTTGGCGCCATATCTGAATAAAGTGCAATGGCCGTAAAATTCTCGGGCTTCAAATCGCCGGGGTAGCCCTCTACTTTAATATAACGGAAACCCTGCCAGGTAAACTGCGGTTCAAAGGTTTCTTCGCCGGCGCCTTTTAAAATATAAACATCCTGTGAGCGGGCAGTACGTAAGTTTTCGGTGTAAAAGTTACCTGCCTTATCTATTACTTCCGCATGCGACAAGGTTATTTTATCGCCATTATTACCGGTAACTTTCATCTGCACCCAGCCCACCAAATTCTGACCAAAGTCAATCACCTTTTCGCCTTTAGGCGTAGTAAATATTTTTACCGGTTTAAAGGTTTCATGCTTGCGCACCGGTTCGTTATAGGTAGCTACTAAAATATCTTTAGGGAAATCATTCACTGCTACGCCGTACCAGCTTTTATCATCAAAATTGGCGGCCGACCAATCTTTTTGCTGCATCCTGTCGTCGATAGTTGCGCCGTAATAAATTTCGGCAAAACGCACCGGGCCTGTTGATGATTTCCAGCTATCGTCAGATACGATGATTTCCCTTGTACCATCGGTATAGGTTACTTCCAGTTGAAATAACAGCGAAATATCTTTTCCATACAAACCGGGTTTCGGATCGTAACCGATATAACCACGGTACCATCCGTTCCCCAATTCCGCACCCACAGCATTTGCACCGGTTTGCACCAAATTGGTCACATCATAAACCTGGTATTGCAGGCGTTTGTTATAGCTTGTCCATCCGGGGGTTAAATAGGCGTCGCCAACCCGTTTGCCGTTTATTTGGGCTTCGTACAAACCGTGTGCGGTGATATAGGCCATAGCCGAATATATCTTTTTGCTCAATGAAAATCCTTTACGAAAAAGCGGACTTGGCCGGTTAACCGAATCTTCTTTAAAACCTGGGCTTATCCATTTGGCTTTCCAGTCGGCTGGCGTTAACAAACCCATTTGCCAGCTGCTTACCGGGCTCCAATCTGTTGCTTTACCGGTATTGTCCCAAACCCTCACCTGCCAGTAATATTTTTGGCCCGATGTTAAGGTCTCGCCCTTGTAGGGCACATAAACCGACTGATCGGATGATACCTTACCGCTGTTCCAAACCTCATGCTTCCCTTTTTTCAATTCGGCATAGGTAAACGCCTTTATTTCGTAAGCGGTTTGCATCACGCCACGTTTATCGCCTGCAGCTAACTGCCAGCTAAAGCGT
>JABDBM010000122.1 GCA_013288685.1 Bacteroidota bacterium
TTATGCAAAACAAATGTTCCGTTTTTTCCCGCTGCTGTTTTATCGCCGCTTAGTATTTCGGTTATTATTGCGGTCTCAATCGGCTCGCGGGTCACGCTGTCAAGTACCTTTCCCATGATGCTTTTTTGCTGGGCGGAAACCAAACTAGTAGTTAGTACCAGAGTTACAAAGAGGACGTGGAGCTTATTTATATTGAATGTTAATTTCACGATGTTGGGCTGTTTAGAAAACGGGAAAATGCTGCGAATACGGTCATTGCGATATTCTCTCACCTCGTTTGGGATGATATCGGGCGGATTTGCTTCCCCAAAACCAATATAATTTTCTGACCACTGTGGATGTTTTTGCGTGTTAATACCTGCTAACTACGAAGGTTGAGCTATAACAGATTTTGATCTGGTGTCTTTTTTATTTAATATATGATTCATATATTATTAATACACATGAATTAATTAACACCTATCGAAAGTACAGCCTTAAATAATAAAAAAAACATTTTCAAAACGCCTGAGTACCCATTTTACAAATAGCGGGAGATAACTGCCAGTTGTTGCCATACAATATGGCAACCCATCCCATAACGCTGTAAACATTAATTACACAAAAAAATATTTATTTTACATTTCTGCAATCCGCCTGTAAAATTCTTGCGTATCTCCCATTAACCGCGGAGATCTCATAAAAAAACACTTATTAAAAACAACCAATAAAAATGAAAAAGAGTAAATTAATTATCGCCTCGGCGGCCATGGTGCTTGTTCTGGGCGGGGGTATTTTATGGGCATCAGATCATGCTGATGCACCAAACACCAAAGGTAAAACTACCGACATTACCGACTTGTATGTATTTCAGGGTGCTAATACCAATGATCTTGTTTTTGTGGGCAACGTTCAGGGATTGTTAAGCCCTACAGCTACCCAAACCGCAGCTTTTGACGAAAACACACTAATTGAATTTAAAATTGACAACAATGGCGACAATGTGGAGGACCTTGTGATTCAGTGTGTATACAAGGGAGGCAAGATGTACATCTACGGACCAGTTAAACCATCGCAAACCGGAACATCAAGTACTATTGTAGGTACAGCTTCGGTAGTAGTGCCGGTTACAGCTTATGGCGCATCAACGCCTGTTACAGTGACATCATCAACAGGTATTATGGCTTTTGCCGGACCAAGAGACGATCCATTCTTCTTTGATCTGGACCAATACCATAAAATTATTGCTGGCACGGCACCCGGCTTTAACAACCCTGGTCATGATACTTTTGCAGGTACTAATGTGATGAGCGTAGTGGTTGAAGTACCCAAAAGCTTATTAAACAGTACCGGCAAGATGGGCGTTTGGTTAAGAACTGCACAAAAAAATTAATCTGTTAACAACAAGAAATTACAAAGATGAAAAGGAATTTATATACCATAATTGGTCTGTGTGCGCTAACCGTTATGTTGGGCGCCTGCCACAAAGACAAACAAACGACTCCGAGCGACCCCAACACCGGAGAAACATTTTCGGTTACCGGCGACCAGGTTGGCCGCCCCGGGATTGCGACCGTTTTTATTGCTGCGGCTGATAAGGACAATTTCAACGCAACCATTCCATCGATGATGAACGCAGCTTACGGAGCCAAGATACAGACCCAGTTAACGGCCCTGAATCCGGGTTATACCACCAACCTTTTGGGTTTAAGTGCAGCGCAGTTCACAGGCGTTTTGGCAACGGATGTATTAAATGTGTCCACCACTGGTACTACCACGTACTACGATGGCACCAACGTACTTACAGGCCGAAAATTGACTGACGATGTTATTGATGTGAGCTTGATATTGATATTTGGCGGCCCAACCAATGCAGCCAACCCAACATTAACATCTGACCATGTGGATGCTAATGACAAGGCATTTTTAACTGCTTTCCCGTACGAGGCAGCACCCTGGTAAATATTGGTTTGATGGTTGATGGTTACGAAGGCCGGGGTTTTTCCCCGGCTTTTGTTTTGGAGTGGAGTTGATTAGGTTTAAAAATAACGTTATTCTATTTTTGTTCAATACTCAATCCAACTTAATCAACTCAATCCAACTTAGCCAACTCAATCCAACTCAATCAACTCAATCCAACTCAAGCTAACTTAATAAACTTACTCCAATCATGAACACCAAATACAGCCGGATAGCCGGCATCACGCTGCTCCTGTTACTCTTTAGCCAGCCGCTTTGGGCGCATGTAGTTGTGGGCGAACTGGAAAAAATGTCGAAAACAAGCGCGGCGCTGGTGTATTTGGGACTGGGATATAAGCATATACTGCCGCTCGGTTTCGATCATATCTTATTTATTCTGAGCCTGTTTTTATTAAGCCCAAAATTAAAACCGGTATTGTGGCAGGCTACGGCGTTTACTGTAGCCCATTCGGTTACGTTAGGACTGGCCATGTATCATGTAATTACCCCGCCCGCAAAAATTGTGGAGCCGGTTATTGCATTGTCTATTTTGTATGTAGCGTTAGAAAACATTTTTTCGCCCAAGCTAAAGACCTCCCGCATAGGGGTGGTTTTTTTATTCGGACTGGTGCATGGAATGGGCTTTGCAGGAGCTTTGGGGCACTTAGGACTTCCGAAGGATTCATATCTTACTTGTTTGGTTATGTTTAACATAGGCGTGGAGCTGGGGCAACTAACCGTTATATTAACCGCCTATTTTTTGCTGGCGCGATGGTTTGGAGACAAACCATATTATCGAAAATATATTGTGATACCGTTGTCGGTAATTATTGCTTTGATTGCTGCGTTCTGGACAATACAACGGATATTCTTCTGATTGGTCATTCGCTGCACTGTCATTCGGTCATTAAGTCATTGACAATTTGTATAAAGCCTACAGACCCCTCCAATGACTCAATGACCTAATGACTTAATGACTATTCTGCCAAATCAGCTTCCAAATCCTTCGCCATTGCCGGGCTCAAATCAAATCTGTTTTTTTCGGCGGCTTTAAAAAACTCGTTGGCGTTGTAGCCTTTTCCCAAACCTTTCATCATAGCGCCCATATAATACAATTCAAGCCCTTCCAACGGCTGGCCCGAAACATGCTGCTCAAATACTTTGTAGGCTTCGTCGTTTTTATTGTTTTTAAATAAAGTGTAAGCGTACCAGGCGTAGGTTTGTGGTGTGGCGCGGTTGATTAACTCGTTTTTAGCAAGGGCTTCGGCTTTAGCTGGTTGGTTCAAAACACCTGTGTATATTTCAATGATGTATTTGTTGTACATTTTACCGTATAGGGTATCGGTTGCTTTTGTTACAAACTCTCCGGCATATTTCTTTTCCAGCATCTTATCACCTCTCCCCTGGGCCATTTGGTATAATTTAAATAAGGGGTCGGGCAGGCGGTTTTTTGTTTGTACAAACTTAAACAGTTTTTCGGCCAGTGTATCGTTTTTGTCGTGTACCAGGGCTATCCAACCAAGCCCCATAATACTGTGAAAATCTGCGCTGTTGAGGTTTATGCATTGTTTATACAACGCGGCTGCCTCTTGCAAATCACCAGCGTGAATATTTAAGTCGGCGGCGTTGGATAAGGCGATACCTCGTAACGACGGATTTGCTTTAGCCAGGCTGGCAGCCTTTAGCATACTGCTGATGGCACTATCGATATTGGCATTAAAATGATCCATTTTTGATTGACGGAACTCATAGCTGTAATCTTTATCTTTTCGCAGTTGCTTTAAATAATAGGTAGCAGCCACCATTTTTCCCAATTCAAAATTCACATCAAACGAAAGAGTGTTGTCTGTAAAGCCATCAATGCCTATTTTTTTTGCGGCTTGCAATAGTGTATCGGCCTGCGCAAAATGATGCTGCAGCATGGCTGATGAGGTTAATGCGACAAATGGCGATGCCAGCGTATTATTGAAAGTTTTATTTACGGTTTTGTAAATTGCCTCAGCTTGTTTTACATCATTAATATCGCCAAACTGCCTAAACCGGGTAATCAAAGTACCCGCATATTTCGATTCGTTTACCTGCCGGGGTTGTTGGGGATCGATGCGGCTTTTCCAAAATTCCATTTCTTTTTCATTGTCTTTCACCTGTTGGGGCGGTGTATAGTGGGATATTAAGCTATCTGCGTAAGTATTGTCAACCAATTTTGCTTTTGGGTTTTTGCAGGAAGAAAGGATGAATGCAAGGAAAATTGTACCGAATAAATATTTCATGTGAGTGATTTTGATAACACTTACGTAAATAGTGCGCATGCGGATGATGCCAATACCGGCTAATTGAGGTAAATGATGTTGGTTAGTAAACAAGTGTTCCACTTTCCCACATACGGCGCACACTTAAAAACACGCAATTGGCTAACAATCAGTTAATTGATGTTTAACCAATGGTTAATATTTGTCAACAAGTTGATAATCAAACAATAAAACAGCGCTATTTCTATCAAAAAAAGTTAAATCCCGCTATGTATTAATCCAATTATCGCTAAATCGAGCTGTATCCAAAGAAATTTACGGTTTTTCCGGAACAACGGGCAGTGATTTGGTATAATTATCTAACAATCAATAAATTACCAATTTAACCATTAATTAATAGTTGGTAATTACCTGATGATCAAACTATCCAACTGTAAAATTGGACCCCCGCCGCTTCGAAGCCAGAGATTATTCCGGTACCACCGTCACAATTACTCTTTTATACCTTGTTAATGCCGGCGTCCCTTTGTCAGTAACCTTTAAAATAAAATGAATGGTTTGCGGGGACGTTACCACCGGCGCCGTAACCGGCAAATCGTAAATATTACTGGAATAGGGTGCAAAGCTTACCTGTCCTTTGTAAGTGCCGGCTTCGGGGTATTGCAGCCAGCGGTAACTCATGGAATCGCCATCGGGGTCGTAACTCCCTTTTGCGCTCAGATGAAATTGTGCGCCCGATTTTACGGTAAAATGATCGGCAGTACCTAACACAGGTACCGGCGGATGATTACATTCTTTGTAGCTTTTGGTGGTCCAGATTATTCGGGCTGCAAAGTCGTTTTGGTATTCCTGCCGCCAGCGCCAAATGGTGGCCTGTATGCTTTTGTAGCCTTTTTTATCGGCAGCAACATAAACGGAATCTTCGGCATTTGTCCATAGCGGATGTGTTTCAGCAAGCGTAACCGGCCAGTTGGGGCGTGCAAACTGATCGGGAGCGGTAGATAGCTTTGGGGTATAATATTCATACCTTCCGCCCCAGCCGCCATAATCCGGGTGCTCGGGATCGTTTAAGCCATTGGCAATTAACGATAAAAACGAAGGTGTATCACCTTCCATGCCGTAGGCCACATCGGGATAAGCGGCCCCAAGCGGGCCATGGCCCTGCTGTATGTTTTTTGCCAGCCATTCGTTACTGATTACTTCAGTATCAGAACCTGGAAAACGGTATGACATGCCCAGCCAGGTAGCTTGCCCATAGGTATAACCCGGACTGCATACAAAAAACAAACCGGGGAAGGTATTGCGTATCCACGGGCCGGTATCATCCTGATCGGATATGGTATAAATTCTTATTTTTTTATAGATGATGTTTGCCTGTTCTGCGGTTTTGGTTTCTTTAATTTTCCATAACGCTTGCGCCAGGCAATTGGTGCCGCCCCAGGCGCAAATCCACACCGGGCGGTTGTCGTTTGCCTCCAGCACTTTAACTATCCAATCCGATCCCTGAGAATCATGCCCTTTGCCCACGCCTTCCATACCATAAACCGGCAACCCCTGTTTAACCTTCTGTATCAATTGCTGATAAGTTGGGTAACCTTTTTCGTGTTTTATTAAATTGGCCCTCACTTTTCCATAAGCACCTAAAATGGCCCGGATGGTTTCGGGAGCCACCCTGGTTTTTTGGTGGATAGAAGTAGTAGCTATTAATCCTTCCACATCCCACTGGTTGCTGTAGGTTAAAAACCTGATGAGTGATTCGGAATCATCCGGGTCGGCTTCTATATCGGTTAAAACCAATACCCTTAATTTGGCTTTGGGCTGCGCATAAGTGCAAATGGTGAGCAGCATGGCAAAGGCCAGCAATATCAGTTTGGGTGAATGGGCGTTTTTAGTCATTTAATTGATTAATGGGAGGCGATGCTATAAAGTTAGTGATTTTTATGGTTTCGTTTATTGGCTTTTTTTGGATGGGCATTGAGCGGCCATTCCAGGTTGCGCAGTTTTGATTTAGTACCTGAACGTTCAGCGTCTTTGAGTTGAATACCGGCTTCCCCGGCTATATATCGTTAGCAAATCTGTTGAAAGTAACTTTTACTTTACGGTTAATTGTTTTTTAATGATTTATTAAGCACAACTCATTTATTTGTACCATCAATTAATAAGCCGCGGTATGTATTATAATGCTGCTTTAACCTGCAATTTGCCCAAATGAATTTAAAAACCGTTTCGCTTTTCTTTAGCACCTTAATATTTTTTATCGCAAACGTGTCTGCGGCTTTGGCAAAACCGTCTGTTAGCCAACTAAAAAGCCAAAGTACAATTGATACTTTGGTCACTGCTTATAATATTCAATGGACCTCTCCGGGTCCCGGGTCTGCGCAGTCAATGCCTTTGGGCAATGGCGATATAGGACTTAACGTTTGGGTGGAGAAAAACGGCGACCTTGTTTTTTATATCAGTAAATCTGATGCCTGGGGCGGCGAGCCCGAAAATCAGAAAGATCCCTGGATGAAACAGGGTGGCATATTGATGAAACTGGGCGCTATCAGGGTATCCGTAAGCAATAACCCATTAGCAACGAGTTCATCTTTTAAACAAATTCTCCGACTCAGTAACGGAGAAATAACGGTACAAGAGGGTGAAGGCAACAGAGCAGTAAATTTTCGTGTTTGGGTTGATGCCAATAACCCGGTTATACGTGTCGAGGCGAAAAGCAACAAGCCGCAAACTATAACCGTTAAGCTGGAAAACTGGCGTGCCGGATTAACGGACACCGTTTTAAATCATCAAAATAGCATTGCCTGGTATCATCATAATTCATCAACAACTGATCCTCATTTGGCTAACCTCACCTTTGGTGCTATAGTAAAGGGCAACGGGTTGGTTAATAAGGACAACGAGACCTTGCAATCGCGTAAAGCAATTGCCTCACAATTGATTTCCATTTACCCTTTAACCTCGGTTTCGGGCAGCGGAGCAACTTGGCTCTCGAAATTGGAGCCGCTGGTAAATAAAATCGAAAAACTTAAGCTGGAACAAACCCGCCTTGCGCACCAGCAATGGTGGACGGAGTTTTGGCAACGAAGCTGGGTGTTTCTGCATGGCGACGAGCAGGCCAGGGAGGTTACACAAGGTTATATTTTGCAACGCTTTGTAACGGCATGTGCCGGGCGGGGTGCTTATCCCATAAAATTCAACGGATCTATTTTTGTGGTAGATAACGTCAAAAAAAATGAGAATGCAGATTATCGGGATTGGGGCGGCCAATATTGGTTCCAAAATACCAGGGCAATGTACTGGCCGCGGCTGATGGCAGGCGATTTTGACATGATGCTGCCATTGTTCAGGATGTATGCCAATATACTACCGGCTAACGAAGCACAGGTTCAGCAGTTTTATCATCATGGCGGCGCCTATTTTGCAGAAACATCGCCGTTTTGGGGTGGGCTTAGCTTTATGGGGCCCGATATTAAAGCTAACTATACCAATCATTACTTTACCCCCATACTGGAACTCAGCATGATGATGCTTGATTATTACGAATACACAGGCGATGAAGCATTTGCCCGAAGCACCTTGCTGCCGGTTGCAACGGCCGGACTGCAATTTTTTGATCAGCATTTTAAGCGCGACAGCACCGGCAAACTTTTGCTCGATCCGGATAATTCTATCGAAATGTTTTGGAAAGTGCATAACCCTGCGCCCGATATTGCCGGTTTGCATGCTGTACTTAGCCGGATGATGAAATTACCCGCAGGCATTGTTGATGAAAAAACACGTTCGCAATGGCAAAAGTTTTATGATGAACTGCCGCCTTTACCCATTGCCGACCACAATGGCGTAACAATACTATCGCCATATACAGGGCCGCAAACTGCAAAATCATTCAACAGCGAAAACCCCGAACTCTATGCCATATACCCGTTCAGGCTTTATGGTTTGGGTAAACCAGGTATTGATATAGCCATTAATACCTTTAATGCACGCAAACAGCGCGCAAAAGGTTGCTGGGTGCAAGATCCTATGCAGGCAGCAATGATTGGAAACGCTGAAGTGGCTAAGGATTACGTGTACTTTGCGCTTACAAGGAAAGATCCCAATCTTAAATTCCCGGCATTTTGGGATAAAGGGAATGATTACGCGCCGGATGAAGACAATGGAGGTAACGGCGAAAACGGCCTGCAGCAAATGCTGATGCAGGTTGACGGTAAAAAGATAATGCTTTTACCTGCCTGGCCTGCCTGCTGGGACGCCGATTTTAAACTCAATGCACCCTATAATACAACCGTGCAAGGCCGCGTTGAAAAAGGAAGGCTAACCAAACTAATAGTTATACCCACCAGCCGTATGGCCGATATTATTGACATGACTAAAAATAATTAAGGGTTAACGGTTGTGTAGTAAAGTAACCACAGGAGATACAGAGAAGGTGCAAAGAACACAGAGAAGAACAAAAAAATTAGTTATTTAACCTAAAAAAACGCTGCGTGTTACCAATAAACGCTGTGCACTCTGTGATTTCTTCATATCATAGAATTCCTGCCGTAGAATTAAACATATCATGTCCGGCTTGCTTTCTACACAGTTTGTTAGTTCCCAATAATATTAATTATTGTTAACTTGACATATATTATTAACTGATTACTAAATACCCTTTAAGAAGTTTAACTATAGCGATAATGTTAAATAAGTATCTAAATACGTTAAATTATGTTTATATTTTTTGTGGTATTCGTATTTTTAAACAATTGATTATTAGTTATTTGTATTTAAAAAGTGTTATATTTTTTTAAATTTTGAGTAAATAAATAGGTAATCCTGTAACATATTTTTTACTTTGGAATGTATTACGGTATTGAAGTATTGTAAAAAAGTTTTGTGCGAACTATAATTTTTATGTTTACCTTTAATAACCATAATAAAACTAAATAAACCAATATAATTTTTATTCCATCTTGTTCATTAAACAAAGCAGCTAAGTTTAAATAAGCGCGGTTGATTTGTTGTAATTAGAAATGTGCTTTGCCTGGTAATCTTTAACGGTTAACGGTATAGGTTCATTGCTGATGCATATACTAATTTTTAACTAATCCTGTGATTAAGTATTAAATAATGAAGTCCAATTTTAAATTAAACCAGAATGGAGGAATGTCAACCTGAAAAAGTAATCTCACACTTAAACAATCAACAAATCTCAAACAAGCTTATTAATTAACTTAATAAACCAACAAAAACAATCAACCAATTAACTCTTAAACCCAATTTTATGTATTTAAAAAATTTACTCAAAGTAAGTTGTTTTATGCTGATCTGTTTTTTTGCTTTGCCCGCTTTGGCGCAAAACAAAACAGTTACAGGTAAAGTAACCGACTCCAAAGATGGCTCAACGCTTGTAGGCGTTTCCATCCTGGCAAAGGGCACATCTGCAGGCTCTGTTACCGACGTAAACGGTAACTTCAGCTTCTCAGTGCCTGCTTCGGCCACTACCCTTGTAGTTAGTTACATCGGTTACGATCGTAAGGAAGTTGCAATAACCGGATCGGCATTAAACATCACCCTCGAACCCAATTCAACAGCACTGGCCGAAGTTGCTGTAGTAAGTATCGGTTACGGATCGGCCCGTAAAAAGGATTTGACCGGTGCAATTACAAACATTACCTCAAAAAGCTTCAACCAGGGCGCTATCATTAACCCTATTGACCAATTGGCAGGTAAAGTAGCTGGTTTAGTTATCACCCAACCAGGTGGTGACCCTAACCAAACCGCATCTATCCGTTTACGTGGTCAATCGTCATTATCAGGCGGTTTAACACCGTTGTTTGTAGTTGATGGTATCATTTTATCAGATCCTAATCAATATCAAAATATTCCTCCGGATGATATCGAATCGTATGACGTTTTAAAAGACGCTTCGGCTTCAGCTATTTACGGTTCACGCGGTGCCAACGGTGTAATTATAGTTACCACAAAAAAAGGCAAAGCCGGCAAAGCAATTGTTACTTACGACGGATTAGTTGGATCAAGCACACAAAGCAAATATTATGACTTGTTAACCACTCCGGAATTGAAAGCTGCTGTACCTAACCTGGGCGCGCTTGACCACGGTGCAAATACCGACTGGCAAAAAGCTATTAGCCGCACGGCTTATCAACAAAGGCATTCAATATCCCTTTCGGGTGGTTCAAACACCTTTAATTATATTGCTTCTGCCAACTATTCTAATCAGCAGGGTATCATCCTTAACTCTGGTAAAGAGCAATTAGGTTTGCGTTTTAACGGCGAAGCAAAGGTACTGGATGATAAATTGGATATTAAAGCTGGCATCAACAATGTTAGCACCACGCGCGATTTTATCAACTATAGTAACTTTAGCTATATTTATAATACGCCGCCAACTTATCCTGTTAAAAATCCTGATGGCACTTATTATGCTTACAGCGATTTTAACCAGGCTAACCCGGTTGAGCATATTCAACAATCAACCTTCCGCGCTTACGAATACCTTACCTTGCTAACTGGTTCGGCTGATTACAGCATCACCAAAGCTTTTAAAGTAGGTGTAGTAGGATCAAGCACACGTAACAATATTCAAACTCATGCGTTTGTTCCGGTATTTCCGTTGGAAGGCAACGTAAACCAGGCAGGTCAGGCTGAAGAGAACAATAACTCCTATTACGGAAATATTCACTTGAGCTTTGACAAAACCATTGGCAAAAGCACATTGAACTTGTATGGTGGTTATGAATATAACGATTATATTTATGACAATTTCCAGGCGGTAGGTCAGCAATACATCACTCCTGAACAGTTAGATAACAATTTAGGGGCCGGTAATTCAGCTTATAATGGAATTGGTTCATTTAAAAATGACTATTTCTTAATATCGTTTTTTGGCCGGGCTGCTTATAACTACGATAACCGTTTTTATGTAACAGCAACCCTTCGCGAAGACGGTTCTTCTAAAGTGGGTATCAAAAATCAACATGGCTATTTCCCATCGTTTGATATCGCTTACCGTTTTAAGAAAGATCTGTTAGCCAATGTGGATTGGATTGATGATGTGAAACTGAGAGCAGGCTACGGTGTTACCGGTAACCAGGATGCTATTGGTACTACTACCACGCTGGAAACTGTTGGTGTAGTTGGTTCTTACTATAACGCATCAAACGGCGCATATTTAAACGCTTATTCAACCAACCAAAATGCTAACCCGTTATTGAAATGGGAAGAAAAACATGGCCGCAATATAGGTCTTGATTTTTCATTGTTCAATGGCCGTATATCAGGCGATATGGACTATTTTAATGATAAAACAACTAATTTATTATTCAATTACACTGTACCTACGCCACCGTTTGTTGCCAATACCATTTTGGCTAACGTAGGTTCAATGAGCAATAAAGGTTTCGAATTAGCTTTAACTGCACAGGTTGTAAAAGGTAAGGATTTTAACTGGACTTTAAGCGGCCAGATCGCTTTTGTTAAAACCACCGTTGATAACTTATCCGGACAGTTTTCATACGCAGGGCAAGTTTATCCGTTAACTGCTCCGCAAATACCTGTTGGTTATGCCCAGGGCCGCGGGTTAAGCTCAAACCCTATTACCTTCTTAAAACCGGGTTATAGCCCTTACGTATTCTTTTTGCCTCATTACACAGGCGTAGATGCTAACGGAAACCAAACATTTGGCGGTAAGACCATTGCACAGGTAGCAAGCCCTCCGGGCCATTACATTGATCCTGCTCCTAAATTTAACTATGGTATTTCAAATAGTTTTGATTATGGCGCATGGACACTTAACTTTGCTTTAAGAGGAGTTTACGGACAAAAAGTTTTTGATAATACATTGCTTGATGTGCAAACCGTTACCCGCTTACCCGGAAACAACGTAACGAAAGAAGCCCTTACCAACGGTATAAAAGATGCTCCGGTAGCATCAGATTTATGGCTTGAAAATGCTTCATTCCTGCGTATGGATAATGCAACCCTTGCCTACACATTTAAAAATGTAAGCTTTGCAAGTGCATTCAAGGTATTTATTTCATCCAACAACTTGTTCGTAATTACTAAATACAAAGGCTTAGACCCCGAAGTTAAAACGCAAAATTCAACTGGTGGTAACATATTGTTTGGCAACAACCTGGCAGGTACTGCTAACCAGGCTTATATTGATGCCAACTATGGCGGCCAGGCTTACTACCCAAGGGTTAGAACCATTACACTGGGCGTAAACCTTACATTGAAATAAAATATTATTACTCAAATAAAATAGTGATGAAGACAAAAAGAATTTTAGTTGTTGCCTGTACAATGTTTTTGGCGGGCAGTATTACAGAATCGTGTACCAAGCTCAAACAAAACGCTTACAGCGTTGAGCCTGTGGGTAACTTTTACCAGACCCCCGAGCAATTGGCTGCGGGCGTGGCGCCGGCTTACATTGCGTTGCAAGCAATTCCGGATGGTAACGTGATGAACATGAACGAGATCACAACCGACGAAATTTTAGTACCAACACGTGGTAACGACTGGTACGATGGCGGACAGTGGCAAGGATTATGGACACACAAGTTTAAACCAGATGTGTTTGTTGATGGCGGCTGGGGCGATTTGAATAACGGTATTGGAAAAGTTAACTTTACTTTAAGTATTTTAAATGGTTTGGCCACCAAGCCTGCAAATTACGCTTCGGTAGTAGCCGAGCTTAAAGTTCTGCGCGCCTTTTTCCTTTTTGAATTAACCGATATGTTTGGTAATATTCCGGTTGTAACCGATTATAATACCGACCCAAGCAAGGTACAGCAAACAGCCCGTAAAGACGTATACACCTTTTTAGAAAGCGAATTAACCACCAACGTGCCGTTATTGTCAACTACCGTTGATAAAACCACTTATGGCCGTGTTACACAATTTGCAGGTTATATGTTATTAACCAAACTGTATTTGAATGCACAGGTTTACACTGGCACTGCACAATGGGCTAAAGCTGTTGCAGCTGCCAACCAGGTAATCGGTTCAAATAAATACGTGTTGCAGCCTAATTATTTCGACAACTTCTCGGTAAATAACGAAGGATCAACCGAAAATATCCTGGTGGTTCCGTTTGATAAAGTACACATCGGCGGGATGAACTGGGAAATGAGTACGCTGCACTATTCAAGCAACCTTACTTATGGCTTAACTGGTCAGCCATGGAACGGTTTCTGTTCAACAGCTGATGTTTTAAACAAATACGAAGCTGGTGATGCCCGCAAGGCCCAGTATTTGGTTGGCCAGCAATATGCTGCTGATGGTGTAACTCCACTTACCGACCCTCAGGCTAACTTACCCGTAATTTTCGATCCGAACGTTACCTCGTTATCTGATGCATCGGGCGCTTTCCGTATGGCTGGTGCACGTAATGTTAAATATCATCCGGAAGCAGGTACTTCAGGCAGCGCAAGTAATGATATGGTGATCTTCCGTTTGGCCGATGCCTATTTGATGCTGGCCGAAGCTTC
>JABDBM010000123.1:0-12556 GCA_013288685.1 Bacteroidota bacterium
AGATAAAGCCATACTGTACGCAACCGCGTCCGGCTTTTTATTGCCGCTTATAGCATGTTGCATTTTCCTGCTGCTATGGGGCCAAACCAACCGCCGGATTAACCTGCTGGTTAATCAAAATACGCTGAATGAGGGAAAGCTGCCGGCATGGATATCGGTTAGTCAGCATATAAAAAACTCACCGGTTGCTGAGCGTATCTTAAAAGCCGGGCTGGTTTATCATGAGGTATCAGACGGAAATTGGTTTTGGGGCAGTATGCCAATGCACAGCTTTGACGAGAAGAAGCTGCATGATCCGCTGGTGGTGCTGGCAACATTGTTTTATACAAAACCTAACATTGATGAGAATGACCGTATAAAAATTTTAAAAGCAATGTATAACTCGCGTCACCAGGCGCAGGAGCGATTATGGAGCGGCGATGATTTAGAAACAATAAGCGTAATCAGCAACGTAAAGCTTTTCCCTGAATACAGGATGGCTTATACCGAAAAGACATTGACTGTGCGCAACAACTCGCAACGGACATGGGCACAACAGGAGGCCATTTATACCTTTCAATTGACCGAGGGTTCGGTAGTCAGCTCTTTGTCGCTGTGGATAGATGGTAAAGAAGCAAAATCGAGACTTACTACCAAAGCAAAGGCAGATTCTGCTTATAAACAAATAGTAGGAGTGGAGCAACGTGACCCATCGGTTGTACATTGGCAGGAGGGTAACACTATTACAGTACGGATATTTCCCTGCGACAGCAAGGAAAACCGCAGGTTTAGGATTGGAATAACCAGCCCGCTACGTAAGGAAGGGTCACGCCTGGTATATGAAAATGCACCGTTCAACGGTCCGCAGGCTGGCGGCGCGCTGGAAACCCTGCAACTCAGTTTTAGCAATAAACCGGCTAACTTACAGGTCCCATCGTACTTTAAGCAAACGGGTGTTGATGTTTACAGTTCAGATAAAACATATGCGCCCGATTGGGAAATCTCCCTGGATGCGCCCGGGCTTTCTACCACAGGGTTCTCCTTTGCCGGCAATGCTTATCAGCTGAAAAATTATCAGTCGGCTTATGAATCGTTTACGCCAGCAGCGGTTTACCTGGATGTAAACAGCGCCTGGACTAAAGATGAATTAAACTCCGTTTATAGTAAAGTAAAGCAGCACCCGGTATATGTTTATTACAATAAGTTGGTGCGGTTATCAGATGATAATATTGATGGATTGTATGAGTTGCTCAGTAGTCAAAGCTTTAGCCTGTTCCCGCTTAATGTGATTAATGATGCCGGCCATGCGCTGTTGATTTCAAAAAGTAACGATTCTGCACCAAACTTAACCGACCTTCACGGCAGCGGTTTTGCCAATGACCTGACTGCTTACTTAAAAACACCGCAACATATCCGGCTGTATAATATTGGGCACCAGTTAACACCATACTTAAAGGCATTAAAGGAATTGCGGGTATTTAATTACACCAATGGAGACATTAACAGCTTATCGGCACTGTTGAATAAACACCAGTTTATTCGCGACCAGGAAGACCCTGCCACTGTAGTAATTGATAATGCCGGTTTGATGATACAGAAGGTGCCGGGTGCCACTACCCAAAACGCTCCCGACCACCTGCTCCGTTTGTTTGCTTATAACGATATTATGAAACAGGTAGGCGCTGATTATTTCAATCATAACTATGTGCAACCGCCTGTGATCAGCGAGGCCGAACAAGCTTATGTGGTGTCACCTGTATCGAGCCTGATTGTGCTGGAGACACAGCAGGATTACCAGCGCTTTGGCATTGATGAGAATAAAAACAGTTTAAAAAACGCCTCGATGAAATCTTCGGGCGCAGTACCTGAGCCACAGGAGTGGATGCTCATCGTATTGGCGGCAGTAGTGGTTATCTATCTTATAGCAAGGCAAAAATTAAGTTTAAAGCAGGTATAGCATGTTAACCATCCAGTTAAGAAGAGATCTCAAATTTAATGCTGCAATTTTTTTTGCATTGGTTTATTTTACCCTGGCCATTTGGTTTATTCCAGGGTATTTTATTCGCGATGCTAATTTAGTGTTGGGGCTTATGCTGGCGCCTTATATTTGTAAAATAAATACAGGCCAGTTTTCGCTCAGGTACTTATTGCCATCAGTTTTCGCTTGTGCATTCGCAATAATGGCGCCGGTGAATACATTATTTTTTGTTGCCCTCTTGTTTGTGGTACTACTGCTGATTGAAAATACCATAGGTAAAGTTAGCGATATATTGATGCTGTTGATGTTGCTTATTTCACCTGTTTTTACACATATAACCCGTATGGGCGAATTCCCGCTAAGACTATGGTTAACAACACAGGTGGCGCACGTGCTAACCCAAACCGGTATACAGGCAACTTCCGCCGGCAACCAAATTCAATTGGGCAATTATGAGTTTTCCGTCGACCCCGCCTGTGCCGGCTTGAATATGCTGGTAATGTCATTATTAGTTTGTCTTTTTGAAATTGCATTTTATCAGCGGCAGACTGGCAAACGGGCGGCCATTTGGCTTTTAGCAAGTTTATGCTGCTTAACCATTGGCTTAAATGTGGCAGGAAACTTTTTTAGAATATTATTACTGGTAACCTTTAAAATAATGCCGGGCACATTAATGCATGATCTTACAGGAATAGGGTGCTTAGTTGTTTATGTGATTTTACCGTTGCTGGCTATAGTGAAACCGCTTGTTGCACGTTTTGGCATACCCGGAATAGCAAGTAAGGAAGAAACATCCACAATGATAATACCCGCCGTACGGTATCCGGTGCTGCACCTGTTTTTTTTGCTGATTATCTGCTTTATTGCCTTGCGTATTACAAATGCCGATAATCTGGTTAAACCATCCGGACGTATTGAGCTGCCCGGCTACCATAAAAAGCAATTGGATGGAGGTATTTTGAAACTTGAGAATAATGAAGCACTAATTTACCTTAAACCCACTCCATTTTACGCTCCCGAGCACGACCCAATGATTTGCTGGACAGGCAGCGGTTATGAATTCGAAAACATAAAGCAGGATACGCTTGCAGGATATACCTTTTACACGGCTACGCTACAAAAAAATAAAGACAAGATATACGCCGCCTGGTGGTTTGATAATGGCAGTTTAAAAACGGTTAACCAGTTTGCCTGGCGGTGGAACGCAGCTAAAAACAACTGCCTGTTTTACCTGGTAAATGTAAACACATCTTCACCACAAAAGCTGCGGAGCTTAGTTGGTGCTATGCTATGCCAAAATTTATTCAGTTATAAGCTTCGGGAAAAGTAAAAAGCCTTCGAATAAACATCCAAAGGCTTTCAAAACTAACGTAGGCTGTAGTTTATTTTGCCTCTTCCAACAAAATTGCCGCTAATTTATCAGGCATTGATATAAAAGGAGTATGGCTGCTTGGTAATGAATATTCCTTACTAACATGGCCATTGTTTTTCACCATTGTTTGCTGTAAAGCAAAACTAACCGCATGATCATCGGTAGTGTGGATATAAACTTTCTTTACACTACCAAATTTTGCATCTGTTAAGGTAACGGGCGTAGCTAAAGGCGCTAATGGTTCGGGTTTAATGTTGTTGGCCAGGTAATCGCCAATTTGTGCAGGTGCATCAGCGGCAAATACATCTATTACGCCATCTTTCGCAACTATTGCCGAACCCGTTGCCTGGTCAATTTGTAAATATTTGCCCACATGGCTATCTGCATCCTGTTTGGCGAGTGATAATAAGCTTTCGCCGTTTTGGGGTAAGTAAGCGGCCAGGTAAACTAATTCTTTTATTTGGCCGGGTATTTCTTCGGCCACTTCGCTGATAACCAAACCTGCCATACTGTGACCTACTAAAATTACATTTTTTCTGTCGCCAATGGCTGCCTTTACCACATCCACGTACGATTGTAAGCTGATGCCGGCGAATGAAGTTGCGTCGGTTCCGTGGCCCGGCAGGTTAACGGCAATTACTTCATGTCCCTGTGCTTTTAATAATGGGACAACGGCCTGCCATGCAGTTGCGTCGGCCCAGGCGCCGTGAATAAGTACGATAGTTGATGAATTTTTGTTGTTTGATTTTTGGGCTTGAGCAGTAAAACCTAATACACTCATTGCCATTGCTAATATTGCTGTTTTCATTTTGTTTGATGCCTAATTGTTTAGGACAGCACAAACATCGGGCTAAGCCGGCGGGATAATTTTAACCCAGGTTAAAATCGAAAAATAGTATAAAAAATTATTTGCCAACCATTCGCTTCCGAATTCGGCTTAATGATGGTCCCTGGATGCCCAGGTAAGAGGCAATATGATAAAGCGGTACAGAGTTAAAAATATTGGGATGTTTCTCCATCATGTCCCGGTAACGGTCTTCGGGCGTTTTAAATAAGAAGCCTTCGGTACTACGCATTACTTCATGGAAAGCCGTTTCGGCAACCATCCGCCCAAAGCGCTCCCATTGATGCGATTGTTCGTAAAGTTCTTTCAGGTTATCGATATGGATATACAAAATAAACGAGTCGGCCATCGCTTCGGTATAGTATTCGCAGGCGGTTTGACTGAAAAAGCTGGTAAATGAGGTTACAAATTGATGGTCGGTAAAAAAAAGCATATTTTTTTCTTCGCCGGTGGTTTCGTTTACACGATAGATCCGGAATACGCCGCTGATGATGAACCCCAGGTGTTTACAAACATTTTTATATTCGTTATAAAACTCTCCTTTTTTATATTGCTTTAATTTCCAATGAGGTAGCGACAGGTCAAATGCTTCGGCTTTCATGCCGGCGGAAGCCATAACCGTGCGTAATAAATCTATCTGTGGTGCTCCATCTGCCATGGCGTAAAAATATCTGTTTTATATAACACTGCGCAACAATCAGTGCTATATCAATGCTTTTTTAATATCCAATATTAATCTATTATCTTAAGTCAATGGAGAGATGCAGTGCTGCGAGTTGAAATCCGGAGTTCAAATACAGCTTTTGAGCCGTATTATTATTAAAATTTGTATCAAGCACTACTGCATCTTTGTTATTTGCTTTGGCGACAACCTTCACATGGTTCAATAACTTGGAGGCCAGCCCTCTCCCTCTGTAAGCTTCCAGCGTGCACAAATCGTCGATATATATTATATTACCACTGTGCAACGACGTCATAACGCGGTATCCTGCAAATGCAACAAATTTGTCGTTATCCATAATGGCGGCCATGCAATACTTTTCATTTTGCATCATCTCCGAAATCATGGAAAGCCAGTCATTTTTATGGAGATGTGGTCTTAACAAAAAGGCAACGTCCCAACATTGTTGAATTTCGAAATCTGTACTGATTATTTTAACCTGAAAGGTATTGTCCATCATGATATTAGGGTTAAGCCGGCATCAAATTAGTTGCTATACCAATTCTGTTCCATACATTAATGGTAATAATTGCTAATATTACTTGTGCTAAATAGGTTTCATCCAGCACATTAGCTGCCTGCTCGTAAGTTTCATCGCTTACATGGTTGCTAATTAAGGTAACCTCTTCGGTAAGAGCCAGTATTGCCCGTTCTTCTGCCGAGAAAAACGGCGTGTCGCGCCAGGCATTCAGGGCATAAATACGCTGTTCGGTTTCGCCGGCTTTGCGGGCTTCTTTGGTGTGCATATCAATACAAAAAGCACATCCGTTTATTTGCGACGCTCTGATTTTAATAAGGTCTTTATGGGTCCTGGTTAGCGATGTACTTTCGATGAATTTTTCCAGGCCCAAAACGGCTTTGTATCCTGCTGGCTCTGCTTTGTCAATTTTAATTCGTGTTTTCATTTCTTAATAATTTTAACACAAAAGTATTGCAATGGCAGGGCTGTTAATTATGCCAGTTTTCAAATAAAGGATAGCCCAGTTTAAAGTCACAAGTCCTAAGCCTTATTAAGCCGAGGTTCTTTTTCCCCTTATTTAAGACTTCCGACTAAGAACGGAGGACAGGATACCGAGTACTTCCGCCATTTCATTTTCTTTTAGCGAAGCAAAGCCCATTCTTAATGCATTGGTAACAAAGGATTCGTTCTTATAAAAATTTCCGTTATCGATATCGATCCCTTTTTTTAATGCCTCCTCCGACATTTTAATCAGATCTATTTTTTTATCGAAATTAGCCCACACCGCCAGCCCTCCCTCCGGGATGCTGAATTCTATCACCTCATTAAAGTCGGATTTAAGGATTTCACAAAAAAGATTTCTGCGCTGCTTATAAACTTTTAACGACTTCCGGAAATGCCTCTCCATCTCACCATCGTTAAACATCGCCGCAAATGCTTCTTCCAGCAGCGTATCACCTTGTTTGTCTATCAGTTCCCGTAATGAAGCTGCTGCGTTGATAAATGCGGAAGGCCCTGCCATAAACCCGATGCGCAGGGCAGGGGCAAACGTTTTTGAAACAGAACCAATATAAATTACATTTTGATTGTGATCGATACTGGCTAATGGCAGGTAGGGTTTATTATCATAATGAAAATCAAAATCATAGTCATCTTCTATAATGGCAAATCGGTATGCCTTGGCCAGGTTTAACAATTTTAGTCTCCTTTCCGCACTCATGGTTACCGCTGTAGGAAAGTGATGATGCGGTATAACATATACCGCCTTTATTTGCTTATGCTGTAATATTTCTTCCAGGTAATCAATATCCATTCCTTTGCCATCAACCGGAATGCGCAGCAGGTTGGCGCCGATATATTTGAACGTGTCATCGGCAAAACCGTAATTTGAAACACCAACGGCTATATAATCAGCTGGATGAAGCAGCAATTGTGCCGCCAAATAAATGCCCATTTGACTACCCTTTGTAATCAATATATTTTCGGCGGAGATAACCAGCCCCCTGGTATCACCCAGGTAATTGCAAATCGCCTCGCGAAGATTTACTGATCCTTTAGGCCCACCATATTTCAAAAATGTTTTGCCATAAAATCTCCGGGAAATACTCCGGTACTCGCGCATTAGTAAATCAACCGGCGCCAAACGCACATCAGGAAAGCCGTCATCAATAGTAAGTGTTGTTTTCTGGAAATTTTTGCCGGGTACTGCGTTTTTAAAACTATTTGTCCAAATAAAAGCCTCCTGGGGGGGACTGTTTTTACCCGGTTCGGGTAGTATCTTTTTGGAACGTACAGGCAGCCGCGAAAGTACAAACACGCCCTTGCGCTCAACAGATTCGGCCCAGCCCTGGCTAATTAATTCTTGATAGGCCAATTTAACAGTGTTTCTGTTAATACCCATCAACTCTGCGAGTATACGTGTGCCGGGCAATATATCTGCCGGCTGCAGTGTGCCATTGGTTATCAAGGCTATAAAACTATTGCACACCTGGATATATAGTGTTACAGACGCCTTTCGGTCAATTTGGATTAATGATTTGTAGGGTAACATCTGGGCTGTTGTTTTTCTGATAACTGGTATGTAAACGCGGCCCAGCAAGGTACTAATTTTACCCCTATAAATTATTAACAAAAAAAATTATGAAAAATTCATTTAAAATTCCGCAACTGCTTTTGCGCATCGCATTAGGTATGGGCTTCCTCGCAACAGTATCAGACAGGTTAGGCTTATTGCCATCAGGAACCCGAAATGTTGAATGGGGTAACTGGGGTAGCTTTATCAATTATACGGCAACGTTAATGCCTTTTCTTGACAGACCCGCTGTTAACGTTATGGGCGGAATCGCCACCTTATTAGAAACAACTATCGGACTTCTGCTCATCACCGGATTTAAAACCCGGCAGGCCGCAATAGCCAGTTGCGGGTTAACATTCGTTTTTGCATTGGCTATGACCGTGTTTTTGGGGATAAAAGCACCACTCAATTTTGCTGTATTCTCAACTTGTACCGGTAGTTTGTTATTGGCAACCATCGCGGTTTACGATTGGAGTATTGACAGCTTTTTTACAGGAGCCGGTAAGTAAAATGCCGGTTTGGGTTATTTAACAGTGTACAGATAATTGCAATTCCGGCCATTTTATGAAAAAGATATTTGCTCTTTTGTTTATTGCTGTGCCCTTTTTAGCACAGGCACAATTGGAAGTGTATGGCAGATATACCGCCGGCGGCTCAATTGAACCCAATATCAATTATTTTGCATCAAAGAAAGTTACGGAGAAAATCTCTTTAACTTTCTTTGGCCTGGTTGAACAAAAATGGAGCGAGGCGCTTATTGGTGCTACATTCGCTCCGTCAAGTTCATTTAGTATAGGTGCAAGTACCGGTATTGAACACGGGACAAACAGTCGCAGGTTCGGTTTAAGCGTATGGACAGGAAAAGGGAAAACCTCGTTTTCTATTTTAGGAGAATTAGGTAGTGGGAAAAGCAATTATATGTATAAGGCTAACTTACTTTATAAATGTACCGACTCATTTACCCTGGGTGTTACTGCCTGGCGATTCCACGGCGCAGGACCCAACTTCCGGTTTACTATCCCAAAACTCTCCTCAACTATTTGGGCGATGCCGGCTTACGACTTTGAAGCAAGTAAATGGAGGCTTATGATAGGTGTTAGTGCGAACATGTAAAAAGTTATGAGCGGACTATCTCCATTTTTAGCCGAAACTTTAGGGATTCCGGCTAAAAATGGATGATTTATTTTAGTTAATTGAGAACAATGCTCTCAATCCCTTTTTCCAAAGCAGTGTCCTTTACACCCGGGATGTTTGTACCTTCTACCCGGAATATCGTAATATCGGTTAACCCGATAAAGCCTAATATGTGCTTTAAATAAGGCTCCACAAAATCAAACGGTTTCCATGGACCCTCGGAATAAATGCCACCGGAAGATAAGGCGATATAAATCTTCTTCTCGTTAATTAACCCGTGTGCGCCTGTTTCGTCGTATTTAAAAGTAACACCTGCACGCACAATATGATCTATCCAGGCCTTTAAACTGGAGTGGATGCTGAAATTATAAAGTGGCGCACCGATCACGATAATATCAGCATCTAAAATTTCCTGTATAGCCTCGTCCGAATGTTTTACGGCGGCAATATTTGCCAGTGTTCTGCTTTCTGCAGGTGTAAAAAACGAGGTAATGTGGGATTCTTCGAGGTGAGGGAATTGCTTTGTAACCAGGTTGTGCTCTTTTACGGTACTACCAGGGTATTCGGCTTTAATTTTATCAATAATGGCATTCCCTAATTGAATACTCAAGGACGCACCGCCACGTGGGCTCGAGATAATATGAAGTATCTTTTTCATTTGATTTAATATTTATGCGGGCAAATCTATGTACATTTGCTTATAAAATGTTAGTAGTATACAAAAGGTTAGTGGTAACCTTTGTGTTAGTTTTTTGATAATCAATTATTTATGGATATTGACACGCGGCCAACAACGGAACAATGCACAGGGCTACTAAACTCAATGGGCGATGCGCTTTATGTAATTGGCGGTAAATGGAAGCTGCGGGTGATAGTTGCTTTGCGCGGCGGCCATAAGCGTTTTAATGAAATACAACGTGCGATTGACGGCATTTCGGCGCGCGTATTATCCAGCGAATTAAAGGAACTGGAATTAAATGGTTTTGTGAAAAGGATTGTGCATGCCCAAACCCCGGTAATAGTGGAATACCAGTTAACTGGTTATGCCGATACACTTAGTCCTGTGCTAACCTCGCTGGCCGATTGGGGTGCAATGCATCGCGATAAGCTTAGACGAGAACGGTGAGATCAAATGCTTTGCACTCTTTTTTTACTTAAATAGTTGCGCACCGGTATATCATAAACCGTCATCATTACCCAGGCAAATGCAAGCAATAAAATTACGCCGCCTGTAATAACCAATGTTAACCGGCCGGTGCCAGGTTTATAGGTAGTAAAATAATTTGCAAAAATCCATAATGCGGCGTAGTGCGTCATGTACAAGGGATATGAAATTTTTCCTGAGAATATACAAAGCTTTTTAAGCCCCGATGTTAATGTAGCGCCGGCGCCCAATGCAATCAGTAAAGGAAAATAGCATACAACAACCAAAGGCTCGGAAAGCCAGTTCCATTTAGAAAACGGCATAATGAATGCTAATAATAGCAAAACAGCAAGGCCGATAAATCCGAGCCTGTTTTTAATGATCCAATTAGAACGATAAACTAACAACCCGGCTAAAAACGAAAAGCAAATACGTGCGCAGCCATCCCAAAAGGTAGGGCCGCTCCAGCCTCCTAATAACGAATTGGACCGATAGCAAATAAAGCAAAGCGCTGCTGCCGAAATCAAAATTAACAAACCGAGGTAACGCCGCGCAATTTTATAAAGCACAAAAGCGTACACGATATTAGCCATATACTCCCAAAATAACGACCATGCAGGTGCATTGAAGCTGAAGAGGTTAAAAAAACGGTCGGGCATTATGGGTAAAGGAATAAGAAAAATAGAACCGGAGAATATCAGCGCAATCTTCCCTGCTGAATATAATTCCGGATGATCGCCAAATGGATCAAACAGGAACCCCACTAAACCAATTATCGAACCCAAAATAACCAATGGATGCAATCGTATCATCCTCGATTTGAAAAATTCCAGAATCCCCATCTTTGCTATCCTGTCATCATAAGCATAGCCGATAACAAAACCGGACAAACAGAAAAAGAAATCAACGGCCAGGAAACCGTGTCCGATAAAATTTTGGCTATAGTCGGAAAAAACGATCTCCATAAAATGAAAAACAACAATAGACAGGGCCGCAACGCCTCTCAGGCCGTCGAGGATTTCGAAATGTTGTTTTGTTTTTAGAATATCGGGGCTTAGTTCTTTGGCGGTCATTGAATATTATTGGTGGCGTCAAGATTATCGAATAATAATAATCCCGCCAAATAATATAATAATTATTTTATCGATTGCCTTATAGCTGTTAAATGTGCAAATAACACCGCCGGAACAACAAAACAAGGAAGCCAGATAAACGGGAAGTAAAACAAGGCAATATTAGGCTGGCCAAACCCAAACTTTTGAAACGGAAATGGAGCAGATAACAGGGCGGTTACGACAATGTTTATCAACAGCAATAAACAGATCACGTTCCACGCGATAATTACTTTATTTCCCAATACATTTTTAACGTACCCGAAATAGTAAACCAAAGGTGCCGTTAATCCGCAAAGTATATCAAAATTCCGACCCTCAAACGTCATCACCTGCGGCACTGCTTTATACAGAAACAACCAGTATAAGGTAAGTTCAACAGGTATCCTTACTATGTGGAGCAGGGTTAGAAGTTTCAGGTCAAAACTGTTGATAAAGGCTCTCCCTTTCTTCACTAAAAATAACAGCGCAATAAAAGCTACAGGCGGTATCAGCAAAAGACCAAACCTGGGCGGCATAGCTTTGGTAACAGTGTAAAATCCCGTAAGGCTAATGGCAGCTTGTATCGCCAGCCAAAATATGGATAAGATAATAAGCGGCTTTGAATAGTGGCCTGCTTTAAACAACAGCAAAAGAGTGAGCAGGGTGGTGAGTATGAATATGATGATAATGTAAATAGGCAATTGTTCCATGGCGTTTTTTTTAACAAAGGAACAATAACGCTTACAGGGACATCTTACCAAATGGCAAGAAATACGGAAGGCTATTTTTTTGATAATTCTTTGCGAATACGGCTGAGTGACGTATCGGTAATACCGAGGAATGATGCTATGTATTTTAATGGCGCATGCTGAAAAATTTCGGGATTGGTTTTTAGTAAAGCAGCATATCGTCCTTCGGCGGTTTCGGTGATGACGGAAAGCGTGCGGGTTTTCAGCGATGCAAATCCTTTTACAAGTACCGATCGTCCAAACTCCCTAAACTCCGGCAGTTCATGGAAAAGCGCATTTAGTTGCGCGTAGGTGATGAACCAGCCCTCGCAATCGGTTAGCGCCTGGATGTTTTCTTTTGACCGGGTGCGGTTAAAAAACGAGGAAACTTCAAACACAATTTGCCCGGGTAAACAAAAATTGGTAGTTACCTCGTTACCTTCCGTGTCGTGTGCAAATGCGCGCATACAGCCTTTTTCCAGGAACAAATACTCATCGCTTATTTTGCCTTCGGTAAGCAGGAACTGGTTTTTTGAAATGATTTTGCTGCTGAAATGCCCGGCAATCTGCTGTGCTTTGCCGGCGGAAACGAGGTTGGTGTTTTGCAGGAATTCAATCAGTTTTTCTTTATTCATAAGGATATACGAATATAAGTATTAATAAATATGTGCTATTTATCAATCAGGCTTTTAAATTCCTGAAATTATCTGCCTATTTTTAAAGCCAATTATACGGCAAAATATGAAAACAATATTCGATAAACCTACCCGCGATGCATTAATCACGCGCATCAATACCCTTAATGAAAACAGCACCGCCCAATGGGGTAAAATGAATGTTTACCAAATGCTAAAGCACTGCACCCTGGCCGAAGAACTGTATTTGGGTAAAACAAAACACAAACGGGTGTTTTTGGGGCGGCTAATAGGAAAAATGGTATTGAAAAGTTTAATAAACAGCCGACAGCATTAAATTTCGGCGGACAAAAAACGGAACTATGGTGCTACGGCGGCGAAGCAGGCTTTATA
>JABDBM010000123.1:12566-13221 GCA_013288685.1 Bacteroidota bacterium
ATCTAATGGCGATGTAACCGCCCAAAAAAAGGAGTGTATTGCATTACTTGAACAATACGCCAATTATCCTGCTACTGAATTTGAGCATTGGTTTTTCGGAAAAATGACGAAAGAACAATTGGGGCAGTTGGTTTATAAACACACTGATCATCACCTGAGGCAGTTTAACGTGTGAAAATTAAGGGCCGTAGGCCCGATATATATTGTAGCCACGGGTTTCAACCCGTGGAATATAGCCATGAGCTTAAGAGTGCCATCAGCACGTTCCATATTTGGTAGGTTTTTGATGGGTCGTTTTTGTAATCAATAATACCGACCTTTGCAAAAAGAATATCAACCGCTACAATGCCCACTGATCCCAAACAACCATCTGTCGAAAAAGAAAACCTGCACCCGCGTAACAGTCACCGCACCGGTTACGATTTTAAATTGCTCAGTAAAAGCAGTCCGGTATTAAAAACCTTTGTATCGGCAAATCAATATGGTGATGATTCAATAGATTTTAGCAACCCGGACGCCGTTAAAGCTTTAAACCAGGCACTGTTGAAACAGTATTATGGGGTTAACGAATGGGATATCCCCGAAGGATATCTTTGTCCGCCGATACCCGGCCGGGCCGATTATATGCACTATGCGGCCGATTTACTGGGCGAAA
>JABDBM010000124.1 GCA_013288685.1 Bacteroidota bacterium
TATACTTTGCGAAAGATGGTAGTGTAGTTTACGAAGAAAACGGCCAGGAAATACCCTTAGCTTCGAACACCCCTGTATCCATGAATTTTTGGGGCTTTACCCCCGCGGTTTTTGACAAAACCTTGCCGCTGTTTAAAGCATTTGTTGAAAAGAATCAAAACGACCCGAAAGCGGAGTTTTTTATCCCCCTAATTGGCGACGAATTGATAAAAAGCGGAGAAGCCAGCTTTAAAGTGATCCCAACATCCGAAAAATGGTTTGGTGTAACTTACAAAGAAGATAAGCCAATTGTTCAAAAATCAATTTCTGATTTAGTGGCTAACGGCACTTACCCGGAAAGCCTTTGGACTTAGTTTTTTTAGCGATGGGTTTCAAACCCATCGCTACCTATTAATTCGTTCTCTTCTGGTAATCAGCATAACACGTTTTTATATAATTAATCAGCTCGTAATCATTCCAGGTGTTTATTTGCTGTAAGGTGGGCATATAATCCATTTCAAAACTGGCTAAGTCTTTATCTTTCAGCGGTACTACTTGCTTAATGGTACTGTCCTTAAAACGTTTGTTAATTGCTGTTGATGCCAGTTCCATCCGGGCGTAGCGATTAAAATGGCGGGCCTCTTTTACCTCGCTTTTAAAGTTCTCATAAATAAACGTCATTGGTTTTAGTACCAGGTAATAATAGTGAGGCGTACCGGTATAAAAAACGCTTTTTTCGCGGTAGCCGCGCTGCACTTCCCTTATTTCGCTTTTCAACGACTGCTCTTTTATCACTACCGTATTTAATTGAACAATGGGAGGCATAAAAACTATTTTATCCGCAAAATCATCCACCACAAAATCTGTTGGCTGAAATCCTTCGGATGTAAAATTCAAAGTATCGCCACGCTGGGCGGGTATATTAAAAACGCCAATGGTATTGGACATCACTTTAATCCGGCTCCGCTTATCAAAAACAGATACGCTTCCTAATCGGATACTGGTACCTATTTTAAACAATAGCCCTTGCTGAATTTTTATGGGTTGCGCCTGGGTTATGCTTGCTACTAATTGGAATAATACAAAGGCTACAATCGTCTTCATGGTGAATACTTTAAATCAAAAATACATTAACCGGTTTGTTAATTATTGATATTTAACTTTCTTTAACCAGTCAGCTTTTGTTTGAGTAATTAATTTTGAGCCGTTTTAAAAACTTAACGGGATGAAATTCCGAAATCCTCCCAAATTCTTATCTTTTGTTAACGTTTTCAGGATCAAGACCACCATATCTTTGATTAATCAAAAACGAAAACAATGATACATACCATATTAGGAGCCGGCGGAGCAGTAGCAAATGCGCTTACCCGCGAATTATCAAACAGCAACGAAACCATCAGGCTGGTTAGTCGTAAGCCCATTCAATCCACATCAAAAAATACAAGCTGGCAAAAAGCCGACCTGTTAAATTATGCTGAACTGTTGGAAGCAAGTAAAGGTTCGGATGTAATTTACCTTACCGCAGGGCTTGTTTACGATAAAGATATTTGGAAAACGCAATGGCCGGTTATTATGCAAAACTTTATTAACCTGGGTAAGGAAACGGGCGCCCGGTTAATATTTTTCGACAATGTTTATATGTACGGCCTGGTTGATGGTCCCATGACCGAAGACACGCGTTACAACCCATGCAGCGCAAAGGGCAAAGTCCGGGCACAAATTGCCAATATGTTAATGGATGAAGCTAAAGCAGGTAATATACGTGCCTCCATAGCCCGCGGTGCTGATTTTTACGGGACCGAGAATTTAAACAGCTTTTTTGATATGATGGTATTGGACAATTTAGCCAAAAAGAAAGGTATCCAATGGTTAGGTAACCCGCAAAATATACATAGCTTCAGCTATATCCCTGATATGGGAAAAGCTATGTTCCTGCTTGGCCAACACCCCGAAAGTGACAATCAAATATGGCACATGCCCACCGCGCCTGCCATAACCGGCAAGCAGTTTGTTGAAATTGCGGCCGGTGCGTACAACGCAAAACCAAAATATTTCGCTATCAATAAATTTTTCCTTTGGGCGTATGGGTTGTTTAACAAAAATGTAATGAGCACTGTTGAAATGTATTACCAATACAACCACGATTATATTTTTGATTCCTCGAAATTTGAAAAGACTTTTAACTTTAAGCCCACAAGTTATGCGGATGGAATAAAAGCAATGGCGGAGGGCGTTTATGCGCCAAAATAGAAAACGGGCTATTGTCCGTGCCGGTTAATATTTCAAATTAGTTTTGCTTTATCATCCGCATAGCTGCACATTTGCATAGCTGCAAATCAAAACCATTTGCACATGATATCATGATCCACAAAAAAACAAGAACATATATCCCGGCAACCCTCGAGATTAAATGGGAAAACCTGGAACCGTTTTATAAAGACCTTTGCGATCGTCCAATCAATTCGGTACAAGACCTGGAGCACTGGCTGCAAAACCGCAGTGAACTGGAAGCCGCCCTGGAAGAAGATTTTGCCTGGCGCTATATCCGCATGACCTGCGATACCACCAACGAAGAATTGCTGCGAAATTTCCAATATTTCGCTACCGAAATTGAACCCCAAATTGCCCCCTACAGCAATGAGATGAATAAAAAACTGGTAGCAAGCGAATTTGTTGACCAACTGGACGGCGAGAAATATTTCATCTATTTGCGCGGTGTGAAAAAATCGCTCGAATTGTTTAGGGAAGAAAATATCCCTATCCAAACCGAAATACAGGTAGAGCAACAAAAATACCAGTCGATAACCGGCTCCATGTCGGTACACATTGGCGATAAGGAGTTTACGCTGGAGCAGGCTTCGGTATTTTTAAAGGATACTGATCGCAGCAAACGGCAGGAAGTTTGGGAAAAGATAACTGCCCGCCGTTTACAGGACAAAGATCAATTGGACACCCTTTTTGACCACCTGCGCGGACTGAGACATAAAGTAGCGCTGAATGCAGGTTTCGAAAACTTCCGCGACTATATGTTCCAGGCGCTGGGCCGTTTTGATTATACCCCGCAGGATTGCTACGCCTTTCATGAAGCTATTGAAAAAGAAATTGTACCGATATTAAAAGAGCAGGCCGATAAACGCAAAGCGGCATTAAAGCTGGATGCGCTGAAGCCATGGGATATGGATGTGGATATTTCGGGCAAACCGGCTTTAAAACCATTTAACAGCGGGAGTGAGTTGATTGAAAAATCCATCCAATGTTTCAGCAACATCAGCCGGTATTTGGGTGAACGGTTAGAGATCATGAAGGATAATAACCTGTTCGATGTGGAAAGCCGCAAGGGCAAAGCACCGGGAGGATACAACTATCCGCTGTCAGAAACAGGCGCGCCGTTTATTTTTATGAACTCGGCCAATACGTTCAGGGATTTAACAACTATGGTGCACGAAGGCGGCCATGCCGTTCACACGTTTTTAACTGCCGATTTGGAGTTGAATGATTTTAAGCATTGCCCATCGGAGGTTGCCGAACTGGCCTCGATGTCGATGGAACTAATTTCAATGGATAACTGGGATGTTTATTTTGACAATGCCGAAGATTTAAAACGCGCCAAACGCGATCAACTTTTTGACGTATTAAAGACCCTGCCATGGGTAGCTGTGGTTGATCAGTTTCAGCATTGGATATACACCAACCCGAACCACACCGATGCCGAACGTACCGATGCCTGGATACAGATATACGAACCCTTCGGCGCCGGTTTTGCCGACTGGAGCGGGCACAATGACGCTGAAGCCAACCTGTGGCAAAAGCAGCTGCACATTTTTGAAGTGCCTTTTTATTATATCGAGTACGGTATGGCCCAGTTAGGCGCAATAGCCGTTTGGAAAAATTATAAAGAAAATCCTGAGAAAGGTTTGCAACAATATTTGGATGCGTTGAAGTTAGGCTATACAAAAACCATTAAAGAAATTTACGAAACGGCGGGAATTAAATTTGATTTCAGCGCCCATTACGTTAAAGAACTGGCGGAGTTTGTGAAGGGCGAGATGGATAAGTTGTAGAGAGGTATAGGTTATAATATCGATAAAAACAGCGGGTAGTTTCATAATTACCCGCTGTTTTTATATCAGTTTGGCCAGCTTTATCTGTCCTTCAAAGATTCAACCAAATCATCAGTTAATTCATTTCTTTCACCATCGCGCGCCCATTTGCCATTTGGCGGAGGGAAGGCAGTTCGGCAAAAACCTTCTTCTTTAACAAAATCAAAAATGGCATGGCAATAGTTATTGATCAATAATGCGGCGATTTGCCCATCGTCAGTCCACCAAATTTGAAATTTGCTGGGTTGGAGCTTATCAATTACATTGACAACATTATAAATATGCACTGCATCAAGGATCTGTAAACCGGGCTGTGTGTTTATCGCATACAAGTAGCCGGTAGTAAGATCATCTTCAAAAGTAACTCCAAAAGATGTAGTGGGTGAAATGCTGTCAAAATAGATATCCTGACCTACAATGAAGGTGTCTTCAAAATCTAAAATCATTATTATCAATAAACTGTCCAAAACTTATGGTCAGTTCGCAAGTTAACTATAAGGTATTGATAGTGTTCTATCATCTCCCACCTTTGATTCCCTTAGTTGAATAAACAGTCTTATTCTAAATAACACACTCTCTGTCACCAAAATATCATTTCAAACTTCCTATTATGTTTATTATTTAAACTATTTTTCGTTTTTTATGTTAAATAAATATGAAAAAGATAATATTAAGTTTTGCCTTAATATTGAGTGCAATATTAGGGTTTGGGCAGGCCACAAAACCAGTAAAGCTGGATAAACTGGTTACCATATCGTTTCCTTCAGGATATCAAACAAAGGATACCGCTGGTCAGCATATTGTTTCGGCCAATGGCCAGTATGGTTATATGATTGCCATAAGCGCAGCCAATGCTAAGGATAATACACCATTAAAAAAGGAAAAAGACCTGAACAATGTTTTAAAGGATTATACCAAAAAAATACAGGCACAAGAGCCAGGCAGCAGTACTATACGCCCACGGGATACTACCATTGGTACCTTAAAAGCCAGGGTGTTTACCCTAAAAAGTGATGATGGACAAGGGACAGTGCAATTTGTAGATTTTACGCTTATTTATACTCAGGACGCCACCTATACATTTGAATATGTATACCCAGGCAACAGGAGTGACTTGGTTGCTCCGGAATACAAGTCCTTTATTTCGTCGATCAGTTTATCGCCCGAACTTCAGCGGAATGATCAGTATTTGTCAAATGCAAAAGGAATGTCATTAGCTACTAAAATCGAAATTTTTGGTGGGGGTGTGTTACTGGCAGGTTTGGTCGTCTTTCTAATCAAACGAAAAAATAAGCTGACGGTTGCCTAAGCTTAATGTCAGAAGTCTTGAGCCCGGAGTCAAAAGATTGATGTTTTTTGACTCCGGACTTAAAATTTCAGGACTTTAATAATCCCCTTTTCCACCCCGGGTTATGTAAAAACTTTTTGTTATCCATTAGCCAAATCCAAAATATAGCGAAGAATACGCCCACTGCCGATCCTGCGCTTACATCCTCAAAGAAATGTTCGCTCAGATACATGCGCGAATAACCTACCAATACCGCTATCAGCAGCAGCGGAATGCTCCATTTTTTATTTTTTGAAAGATATACAACCAGCAACGCTGTTGAAAATGCCGTTACCGTATGGCCTGAAGGAAAGCTGTCGAAAAGGTCTGTATACTGTCCCTTCACAAAATGGATACGGCTTAACTGATCATGAAAATATATTTTCGGCCGGGGTGCGCCCACAATATGTTTAATAATTTGTACCGAAAGGGAGGTAAATGCGTAAGTGCTTGCCATTAAAAATGCCATCCGGTAGTTGTAAAGCACCAATAGGGCCGATAAAATAATGATTGTCCAGCCGTTGCCTAAGTCGGTTATATAGGGGGCAATAAAATCGGCCCAGTTGCTGTTTAATCCGTTCACAGCAAAATAGATATCGGCGCGGCTAAAGCTTAGTTTTATAACCAGGCAGGCGCACAGCAGCACTATGTAAAGAACAAAAAACAGCCTTATTTGGTTTAAAACATCTTTTATACCTATATTCATCGTGCAAAATAAGCATATTTATTCACTGCAAAAAAATGGTTAGGTTTACCGACTAATAAATTAAAGTAAATGTCGAATAGTATATTCCGTAAAAAATCTATTGATAAAATATTAATTGACTGTGCCAGTGGCTATGGCGATGCCGAACATTCAGGCGGACTTAAAAAAGAACTTAATGTAAAGGACCTTACTTTAATGGGTATTGCAGCCGTGGTTGGCGCAGGTATATTTTCGACCATAGGCCTGGCATCATTTAACGGCGGACCGGGAGTAACCATCTTATTTGTACTTACAGCAGTTACCTGCGGCTTTTCGGCCCTTTGTTATGCCGAATTTGCCTCGCGTATACCTGTTGCAGGTAGTGCCTACACTTATTCGTATGCCTCCTTCGGCGAATTGATTGCCTGGATAATAGGCTGGGATCTTTTAATGGAATATGCCATCGGCAACATTGCGGTAGCTATTTCGTGGAGCACCTATTTTGTTAACCTGCTCGAAGGTTTTCACATCCACATGCCCGAATACCTGACCATGGATTATTTAACGGCATTTAATGCACACGAAACGGTGCAGCAGCTAACCGCAAGCCATCACCTTGCCGACATTACCGATACATTAAAAGAGGGAGCTTTGGCCTGGAATACTTCTCCTGGTTTTGGAGGGTTTAAATTAATAGCTAATATTCCGGCATTGGCAATCGTAGTATTTATTACCTATTTGGTTTATATAGGCATCAGGGAAACTAAAAAGGCTACAAACGCTATGGTTTTTTTAAAAATAGCCATTGTTATAATGGTTATTGCGGTTGGCTTTTTTTATGTAACACCAGCCAATTGGCATCCTTTTATGCCAAACGGTTTTAGCGGCGTAATGAAAGGCGTCTCGGGTGTGTTTTTTGCTTATATAGGGTTCGATGCCATATCCACCACGGCCGAAGAATGTAAAAACCCCCAGCGCGATTTGCCTAAAGGGATGATCTATTCGCTCATTATATGTACTGTACTTTATATATTAATTGCACTGGTACTTACCGGAATGGTAAACTACAAGGAACTTGCTGTTGGCGACCCTTTAGCTTATGTTTTTACAAAATTGGGGCTTACTAAAATAAGCGGTATTATCTCGTTCAGCGCAGTTATAGCTACGGCCAGCGTATTGCTGATATTTCAATTAGGCCAGCCACGTATTTGGATGAGCATGAGCCGCGATGGTTTGTTGCCAAAAGCGTTTTCAAGAATCCATCCTAAATTTCATACACCATCGTTTGCAACAATAGTGACCGGTTTTGTAGTGGCCGTTCCAGCTTTGTTCATGAACCTTACTGCAGTGACGGATCTTACCAGTATTGGCACCCTATTTGCCTTCGTGCTTGTTTGCGGCGGCGTGCTGTTGTTGCCGCGCGAAGTTGCAGTAAGCGGGAAGTTCCACCTCCCATATATTAATTCCAAATGGATTGTACCGGTTATTTTTATTATAGGCGCTTATTTCTTCAGAAATGATATTGTAGCTATGTTCACCAGCGCAAACGCGCACCAAAACTTCCCGTTCTTTCTTTTTATTATATTGTCGGCTGTGTTGGCGGTGTTTGCTTTTCTCCGAAACTTATCGTTAATACCGGTGCTGGGCCTGTTAAGCTGTTTTTATTTAATGACCGATTTAGGTTATACCAACTGGATACGTTTTTTAGTGTGGTTGGTAATCGGGCTTGACATTTATATCTGTTATAGCTATGAGCATAGCCTTTTGGGTATGAAAATAGCGCATTGGCATAAAGTGGCCAAAAGAATCGGCCTTGCGGGTGCAATAGTCGCAGTTTTTATTGTTCTGGCGTTGTTTAGTCAACCGGAAGTTATCATGACTATCCTGTATAGCGCATTGGCATTTGCGGTTGGTTTTTTAGCCACCTATTTAGTTGTTGCAGCATATTTTTCAGTCTTTAAAAAGGATTTGGCAGTATAGGTGCCATGGGAGATAATAAACATAAACCGGCCTGCATGGGCCAACACAAATAACGAGTATCTAAATGAATATTATCTCCACCATTGGTTATTTGGCGGCTTTTGCCACTACCGTTTCTTTTTTGCCGCAGGCTTTAAAAACAATACAAACCAAGGATACATCCGGAATTTCGCTTGCCATGTATGCGCTTTTTACGGCAGGTACATTTTTGTGGATGATGTATGGTTTTCTCATCGGCAGTTTGCAGGTGGCAGTTGCTAATGTGGTTACTTTTGTTTTTGCCAGTATTATTTTGGTGTATAAAATAAAGTATAAGTAAGGGATTGCATTCGTTAGGGCAAGCCTCTTATCCGTTATGTCATACATTTGAATGATAGCCACAAGGACGGCCTCTACGGATTTTGTTATTTACTTTGTTAATAGTGACAACGCCGGGACGGCTGGCGACTTTGCCGGGCAAGCACGAATGTGCCTACGCCACCTCATTAAATCATTTTCACAGCTAACTATGACCGTAATCTTCGACGTGTTTACTAAAAAAACAAGATTATATTATACAGCCGAAATAGTAAGCATTTTAACGTTACTGCTTATTGCATGGGGAGGGGTATTCAATCCTCAGGTTAATCCAGCCTTTGACACTATAATAGAAGTATTCTTAATAATAGGATCGCTCACGATGGTGAGCTTTATTATTATAGCAACTTCGGGCTGGGTGCGGGTTTATATTAAAGACGGCGAATTAATTTTGACTGACGGTTATATACTCATCGATGGCACTAAAATATCATTGAATGAAACAACAGCTATTAACTTAAAAGTAGCTACAACCTACAGAAAACGGTTAGGCAATTTAATAAGTAACAGGATTGAGGTTATTGATAAGAACCGGAAAATTTATAAAAATCGCTTTGTGATTAATTCTTCGGATCATGGTGAAGAACTCGAAAGGCTTTTGGACCAATGGCGTACAAACGGTGTTGCATTTAATTTGCGCTATCATGGCGTTTAAATACGTGTGCGTTCTATCACAACACCATCGCAAAAGCCAGCCCCGGCACCCCTTCCTGATACGTTGGCATAACCATCACACTTTTACCGTCTTTACTTATATGTGTAAGCATATTGCGTATACGCGGATATAAAAAATATGCAGCTTTGGTTGATAATATGCCATATCCCGCCCCCGCAATTACTTCGCTAAAGGTGTGGTCGCGATTGTACATTCTGAAAACACCGGTAGCCGCAGCGATAGTATAGCCTGCAACGGCAATTGCGGGCGAATTATCAGCATATTCCTCTGCCAAAAACTCAGCGCCCATAAATGCTGTAGCCGTGTGCCCTGATGGAAAGGTAGACCATAGCCTTGATTTATAAGGCCGCGAATTACGGGTTAAGTATTTTGTTCCGTAACCCGTTATCCCCAAAATACCGGCCGAAAGACCTAAGATGGCCGTCCGGTCAATAAAATCGTTTTTACCATCAACACCAGCAAGGTTTAAGCCATATACTAAAACGATAGGGACAAACTGAAAATAGCTTTCGGCTGTGGTGTGAAAGTGCGGGTCAGATTTTTTTATTTCACTGCGGACATAATAATCAAAATTGCGCACCGGTTTAACAACAAACGAAGATGCTCCGATAGCAATAAAAGCAGCAGGTGTAATAGCCTTCCAGGCTGCATTGTGTAAATGTTTTATAGTATCGGGGCTAGTTAAGTAATCTCTTTTCGCAGTGTCGGCTAAATTCTGGGCGTTAGCCGGGATGGAAACAAAGTAGAATAGAGCAAACAGGAGGGTTTTAGCTATGAATAACCGGGTAATGTTCATCAAAGGTTGTAAATGTTAAAAAGGTTGAAAATAAGGTAAAACTTTTACAACTTATTACAACCCTTATAACTTCTTCAACCCTTATAACCTAACTACAACTGCATCGCAAACGAAAATCCAGCTTTGCCATCCTGGTAGGTAGGCATAATCATGGCGCTGCTGCCATTTTTTCCCTTGTGAGTTAATGCGTTACGCAGATACGGATAAACTAAATAAGCCGCTTTTGTAGACAAAATGCCAAAGCCTGCTCCTGCAACCACATCGCTAAACCAATGATCGCGGTTATACATCCTGAAAATACCTGTTGTAACGGCAGCCGTATAACCAATAACCGTATAAACCGGCGATTTTTCGGAATATTCCTGCGCTAAAAACTCGGCCCCCATAAATGCCAGCCCGGTATGCCCGGATGGGAACGATAAATAATCTTTTCCATTGGGCCTTAAACGATGAGTGCCGTGTTTCACAAGATCTTCGGAACCACCCACAAACAAACCAGATAAACCAAGCAGAGCGGTACGGTCAACAAATGTGTTTTTACCTTGAACACCAATCAGGTCCAACCCATAAACCATGGCAATGGGTGCAAACAGAAAATAGCTTTCGGCATTGGTATGAAAACCCGGATCGGTTTTCTTCACCGTACCCCTCACATAGTAATCAAACTGCCGCACCGGGTGAATAACAAAGGACACAACGCCATAGCCAATTAAAGCCGATGGCACAATTAGCGAAAGTTTGCTGCTGTGCAGTTTTTTTACTGTGTCCGGAGCAGTAAAAAGGTCTTTTTTTATCGTGTCGATAACCTTTTTCTTTGCAGTATCCACACTTTGCGCATTTGCATTAACCGAAACAATGCAAAGTGACGCCAATATGATTTTTTTAAGAATAGATATTATTTTGCTCTTCATTATTAAATAAAGAGCAAAAATACAATAAGAATCTGTAGCAATCCTGAATTAACCCCTGTTTAACATATTTTTAACGTACGCGATGTATCTCCACCGTTTCGGGAGCAGTAAGCATTAATGGAACTTTTTCAACAGTCACAAAGCTTAAATCGAGGCCAAAACCACGTTCTTCTGATAAACTGACTTTTTTCAGGTATTTATAATATCCCATAACAAAGCTTTCGTAAAACGACAGGTTATGCGATTTTGAAAGTACTTTTTCAATCACCACAAATCTAAAATCACCTACTATTTTATGGCGGTTTAATGATTTATAGGTGCTGGTGATGTCAACTTCGCCTTTTTTAACCAGGTCTTCCACTACTTTTCTAAACAGCAGGTTTATTTGCTGCTCAACGCGGAAGCCGAGTTTAAAATCAACGCGTATCAGTTTGTTTGGAACTAAAAAGTCAACACTGTATTCTTTTTTGTAAGGTTCGTCAACCACGTCAACGTGTACCAGCCAGTAAACATCGGCCCGTTTTGGCTGCTTTTGCAGAATGGAGTAGATGATTTTCGATTCAATTTCCGAGTCGAAATTGGCGCTGGTTAAATAAACCAGTTGCGATGCATATTTAGGCACGGTTTCATCATCGCTCAATTCTTTAATGATGCTGAAATAATCGTCAATTTCAATAAACTTCACATAACGGTTACGGATTTTTCGTGCCGAATGCCATGTCCACATAATAGTAAACAAAAAACAAGCCGATAGATAGTGTAAACCAGCCGCCATTTACAAATTTCACCAGGTTACCTGTGAGGAAGGTGCCCTCAATAATCAGATAAATTACAAGGAAAATACCGACCAGATAGGTTGGTAGTTTTTTACGCCGTAAAAAATTGGCTACCAGCAGCGTGGTCATCAACATGGCTACGGTAATACTTAAGCCATAAGCTGCTTCCATTTTGTCTGATTTTTCAAACAGGAGTACTACCCCAACGCAGCCGGCGCACAATAACCAGTTTACGCTTGGTACGTATAGCTGTCCTTTTTGTTCCGATGGATAGTTAATACGCACTTTAGGCCATAAGTTTAACCGAACCGCTTCGGCAATTAGCGTAAAGGAACCCGAAATAAGTGCCTGGCTGGCAATAACCGCTGCAACGGTAGCGATACCGATACCATATATTAAAAACCAGTTAGGCATAATTGCATAAAACGGATTATGGAGATTCAGATCCATCACCTTACCATTATTTTGTAAAAGCCATACCGACTGGCCCAGGTAATTGAGCACCAGGCAGGTTTTAACATATATCCAGCTGATTTGAATGTTTTTGCGGCCACAATGACCAAGATCTGAGTATAAAGCTTCGGCCCCGGTGGTGCATAAAAACACAGCGCCGATAATTACTAATGGATGGGCATGATCATTGGTAGTAGTTAACAAATGAAAAGCATAATAAGGGTTTAATGCCTTGAAAATACCCGGCGCCTGGAAAATGAAAATAGTACCCAAAACGCCCATCATGGTAAACCAAATAAACATCATAGGCCCAAAAGCCTTACCTACCAATGAAGTGCCGAATTGCTGTATAATAAAAAGAAATATGATGATGGCTATAACTATAGGCATAGTATGCAGGTTCGGGAACTTATCCTGCAGCCCTTCGATAGCAGATGAAATTGTAATAGGTGGTGTAATAATGCCATCGGCCAATAAAGCACATCCTCCGATAACCGCTGGCACAATGAGCCATTTTGCACGACGGCGCACCAACGAGAACAGGGAAAATATCCCGCCTTCGCCCTTGTTGTCGGCCCGAAGGGTGATAACTACGTATTTTAATGTGGTTTGCAGGGTTAGCGTCCAAAATATGCAGGATACTCCTCCTAATATTAATAGTTCAGAAACGGGTTGGTCGCCTACGATGGCTTTAAATACATACAGAGGCGAGGTGCCAATGTCTCCGTAAATTATTCCTAAACTGATCAGCAGTCCTGCTGCCGTTAATTTTTGCAGATCTTTATGATTTGACACTTTGAGATTATAAAAAGCCCAAAAATATCAAAAATAATGATTAACAACTTAATATTATCGATAATCGTATAAACATGTAAAGAATTAACTAAATTTAAGCTGTTTACAAAGAGCTTTTGTTAAATTTTGTTAAAAGTGTTTTATAAAAGCCGTGGTATTTGAGTTGTTGGTATGTTTATTTATATTTTTGTAAATAATATTAAAGCATGAGGCAAAATTCTACTTATACTTATTCATGGATTGTAATAATTGCCCTGGCGATATTCATGAATTTTGCCTTTGCCAAAAACTCCCGCTACTCGCAAAACGATACCACTTATTCGCGTTTCCTAAAATCTAAAACAACAAAAAGTGTTTTAAAAACCAACCTGCA
>JABDBM010000125.1 GCA_013288685.1 Bacteroidota bacterium
ATCTTCGATAAACCAATTGTCCAAACCATGATTCGCAGGATTTAAGGATTGCCATAAATAGGCAACTAAACATCCTTTAATCCCAAAATCCCACGAATCAAGATTCAGACAACCAATCCACCCAATTATGAAAGCCAAATTCACCACCGCGCTGCTGCTCTGCGCAATTACATTAGCTTTTACAATCGTCCACAAAACGGACCACTGGCAAAAACTGTTTAACGGTAAAAATCTAACGGGCTGGGACACCTACATCGGGCCTGATTTGGATGATAAAGGCAAGCCCCTAACCGGCACGCCAGTCGGGTTAAATAACGACCCTAAACAGGTGTTTACCGTAGTAAAGCAAAACGGCGAAAACATCATTCGGGTTTCGGGCCAAAACTGGGGTGCCCTCATTACGCATAGTGAATTTGAAAACTACCACCTTCAACTGCAATTTAAATGGGGCGAACTTACCTGGGGACAAAAAAAGGGGCAAAAAAAAGACAGCGGATTACTGTATAATTCCGTTGGTCCGTACGGTGCCGACTATGGCGCCTGGATGCGGGCGCAGGAATTTCAGATTGAAGAAGGCAATACCGGCGACTATTGGGGCTGTGCCGGCGGCATGGCCGATATGCCGGTTGTTACCCGCATTCCCGGAACATTTGGCAAAATAGATTATGTGTATCATAACGATGGTACGCTTTTAACATTTAGTCAGCAAAGCGCACAAGGCCGGCACTGCGTAAAACAGGGTGACGCCGAGAACCCATCGGGCCAATGGAACACGCTCGATTTATATTGCCATGGCGATACCAGTATCCACGTAGTAAACGGCAAGGTGATGATGGTTTTGTACCACAACCGCCAATTGGACAACGGGAAAGAATTACCGCTTACAAAAGGAAAGATACAACTGCAATCGGAAGGATCGGAAATATTTTACAGGCAAATAAAAGTGCAACAGATAAAACAATTGCCTGCAGAAATGCTTAAATAAAAAGCCCGTTTGATCGCATCCCGAATAGCGATGGGTCTCAAACCCTTCGCTATCCGGTAAAACAATAAACAAATCAAACTATGTCATTCAAACTCGGCGATTTCTTCCCCAAAAAACAAATAAACGAACCATTTCTTGCTCTGGACGATCCGCAATGGACAACCCTCGAAGGCGGATACCATGGCTCGCCCTATGATGCATCCATCAGCTTAAAGCAATTGGAACAAGCAACAACCATCGCGGAAGCAGACACTGTCTATAAAGATCTATGGGATGACCTGCACCACCAGGGCGATATCGGCGTGGCTTCCTATTATGCTGTTCCGCATTTGGTGCGAATCGCAAAAGAACGTCAATTGGTGAATTGGAACGTATTAGCCCTGGTTACCATAATAGAAACTTCGCGAAATAAAGAAAATCCTCAACTCCCTAAGGCATTAACGCCGGCCTATCAAAAAGCAATTGAGAACTTGGGCGAACTGGCTTTGCTCACAACGCATTACGACTGGGATTTAAGCCATACATCGGCTGCATTGGCCGCTATTGCCTTGTCGAAAGGGCAAACCCTGATGGCGAAAGCGATATTAAACTTAGATAGTGATAGTACAATAGAGGAGTTCCTGGAAAACTATTAAAAAATAAAATAAAAACCACGTAACCTAATAAGCAACCCGTCCGTACAAAAGAATCACTCTGATTAAATTAATTTCATCTGTTGATATTAATTAATGCAGGGTTAACCACTCCCTCACAATTTTAAGCTAACCAATAAGCCGGTTAGCGTAGCAGCAACCTAATATTTATAAAATTAAAAACGGATCCCTTTTGGGGAATTGATAATATGTACAAACGAAGTAATATTATGCCGAAGCAGATTTTGATAATTGAAGACGACCGGGATATTTTACAAGTGCTGGAGACTGTGCTTACTTATAACGAGTTCACCGTAACGGGTATTGAACAAACCGACGATATTTACGAAAGCATAGAAGAATATAAACCCGACCTGGTATTAACCGACTTTTTACTATCGGGGCAAAATGGCGGCAAAATTTGCCAGCTCATAAAAAGCAAAAAAGAAACCTGCCATTTACCGGTAGTGTTAATATCCGCCTATCCCGAACTGGCCACCCAGTTTGGTAATTTTGGTTTTGACGCGTTTATTAATAAGCCGTTTAACATTGGCGATTTGGTAAATGTGATAGATAATTTGTTGGAGTAGCAAATTAATGGACAGTTGATGAGTGATAGTTTATGATCTTGATATTTGGCCAACCAAAATCCCCTAAACGTTAGTCTGCGGCTACACGCAGTTAAGGGCTATTACTGATAATTTCTATTTAGCGTTATAGTGCGGAATCTGAGCCAGCAAACGGGGTATTTTGCCCAATATTAGTCTCTTATAAAAATCGGAATAAAGCTTAAACCCTGCGTGTTTTACCTGGCCCTACCTGCTTAAACTTATTGAACTTCCTGCTGTATTTAAACCTCCCGGGGTTATCGGATAGGGGCCTGAAATTATCAGGCTATGCGCCGTAAAAGTTATAATACGACCAAATTCGGGTAAGGCGTCTGCATTCCCGGGTATCGTCAAAGTGATCGATGAGTCTCCGGGCGCGGTGTAATTGTAGGTAGAAAGTCCTGTCCCTTCTTTTATATGGAGGATGCCATCTGCTGTAAAACTATAAAAGTCGCCCGGCTGCCCGGTATAATTTACTCCGCGGGTTGCCACATTTACAATGTTCCATTTGCCAACAATAGAACCCGGGTTGGTATTATTATCCTTTTTACAGGCATACAAACAAAATAGCAAACCGGTTATTAATAAGTATACTGCTTTCATCTTTAAAGTAAATTTAAATATTATTACGGAACAACTCATCCTATTGTAACAGCAGCTAAAACATTATTAAAAAAGTAGTTAGCGATAAAGAACTATCATATTCGGCTGTAACCTTTCTGTTTTATCCATCGTCTGATACCGTGAAGAGCAAACGGTTACCTAAATTACAAACAACAAAAGGCATGTATAAAAACTTTTTAAAAATTGTATCGCGCAATTTGTGGAGATACAAAAGTTACACTGTAATCAATATAGTGGGCATGAGTATCGGAATTGCCGCTATGGTATGGGGCTATCAAACGTATAAATATGCTTTTAGCTTTGATAATTTCCATCATGACCAGGACAATGTTTATCGCGCGCTCACTTATAAAAAAGGCGCAGATGGATTGAAAGGTATTTTTCCGGCTGCTGCGGTGCAAAAAGCAAAAAATGATTTTGCCGGAATAAAGGAAGCCGTGCGCTTCGACAGCCGGGGAATGAATGTAAAGCCTGACACAGGGGAAGCCTTTTCGGAACAGGTGCATTTTACCGACCCCGCATTTTTTAAACTGTTTAATTTCCCTCTAACCGCCGGGGATAACAACCTAACGAACCGCAGTGCCGTGCTGATTACGGAAACCATAGCAAAAAAATACTTTGGCAGCCGCGACCCCGTGGGCAAGGTGCTCACCTTATATGCAGGCGAAACCTATGCAATGCCACTCACCATACGCGGCGTATTGAAAGATGTGCCCCTGAATTCAACCATCCGGTTCGGCATTTTAACCGGCTTCGATAACGAGCTGACCGGTGATGGAAAAAAGATAGCGCCGGATGACTGGGGCCATTATCTCGATGCTGCCTGGTTCTACATTCCCGGCGCGCATGATGTGCCCCGTTTGGAAAAGGCGCTAAATAGGTATTTACCCATGCAAAACAAAGCACGGGACGATTCAAAAGTATCTGCGTTTAAATTAGTCACCTTACGCCAAAATGCCGCGTGGAACGATGTTGTTGGCGATAACAATTTATACCGGCGGCCCGATGATGCGGCCACCTATGGCGGCTTTGCACTGGCGTTCCTCATCTTTCTGTCGGCCTGCCTTAACTTTTCAAATACTACGGTTGCCCGTGCCAATAAACGCCTCAAAGAAATTGGCATGCGCAAAGTTATGGGTAGCACCCATACACAATTAATGGGGCAGTTGCTGATGGAATGCGCTGTAGTTGTGCTCGCAGCCATTTTACTTTCTGCTTTATTAAATTTGTGGTGGCTTCCGGCATTTAACCAAATGTTTAGGGGGATAAAAGTGGAGGCAAATTATTTGCACGATAGCAGCCTGCAGCTGTTTATAGGCTGCATGTTTATTGGCGCCTCCTTACTGGCCGGGGCTTATCCCGCCTTTTATTTAAGCGGTTTTAAGCCTGCATCTATTTTTAGGGGAAATGTAAAATTTGGAGCTTCCAATTTATTTTCACGCCTAATGCTGGGCCTGCAGTTAACCATCGCCATAATAACGGTTATAGCAGGCATTGCATTTTCGCGCAACAGTGCATTTCAGCGCGATTACGATTATGGGTACACCATCGAAAATACAATGAGTGTTTTATTGAGAGATACCAATACTTATGCGGCTTTAAAAAATGAATTGTCGTCCGTACCCGAAATTACCAGGTTGGCAGGGGCCCGAAACCATATTGGATTTAGCAGGCCAAGTGCTATTGCCGAAACAGATGGCCTTAAAAAAGAAATAAAATTTTTGGAAGTGGGCCGGGAATATCCCGCGGCTATGCACCTGAAAATGGCTGCCGGCCGTAGCTTTGATGCAACCAGCCGGAGCGACTATGCAAATGATTTGCTGATAACAGAAAAAATGGCTGCCCTGTATGGATGGAACAATTCGCAGGCGGTGGGCAAACGGGTACATATCAACGGGGTGGATTATTCGGTTATTGGCGTATTAAAAGATTTTCAATCCGAAACCCTTTTCGATCAGTCGCAGCCCTTAGCGATGAAATGGTGCAACGAAAGCAGGTTCCAATTTTTGGTTGTGCAGGCAAGGCCACAGGACCTGACTAAAGTATTTGCTAAGGTGAAGGATGCCTGGCAAAAATTATACCCCCTAAAACCATTCGATGGGTTTTATCAAAATCAGCTTAAAGCGGAAGCCTATCAAACAACCAACAGCATAGCCTCCATCTTTTTCGGGTTTGCCATTGTGAGTATTTTACTCACCGCTACCGGGCTATTCGCACTGGTATCGTTAACGGCATTAAAGAAGATGAAAGAGATAGCCGTGCGGAAAGTTGTGGGCGCCAGGCCGGGCCATATATTTGTGCTGATTAACAAAGGTTATTTCTGGATTTTTATGATATCCGCCGTTGTGGGTTGTTACGGGGGCTGGAGCTTATCAAAATTGCTGCTCGATTCTATTTTCAAAATAAACGCTGGTGTAGCGGCAAATTCACTGATCGGTTCGGTAGCTGTTCTTTTTATTATCGCGGCAAGCACCTCCGGGATTAAAGTTTTGCAGGCGGTTAGGGTAAATCCGGTAAAGTTGCTGAGGACCGAATAACAGTAATAAACCCAATAAAACCCGCTGTTCAAAGGTACAGACTCAAACCAGGGGCGATAATATAAACCGTGGCGACAGCAAAACATTTGCAGCCGCCACGGTGATCTTTTAGCACAAAGCTATGTGCGTGGCTTTTATTCTATAAATAAGTTATTTTTCCGGTTGCCAGGTCGTACATTCCGCCGATGATCTTTAGTTTCCCTTCTTTTTCCATGTCGGCAATCATTTTGCTGTCGGTCCGGATCTTCTTTATGGTAAACTCAATGTTTTTTACGGCCACATCGTGAACAAATTGTTTGTTATGTGAATTCCGTTCGCCGGTTGTACGGGTCGAGTCAACAGCAGACTTCAGGTTGCGCAGCAGTGCCGTAATATTGCCCCCCTTCACCGTGTCGATAGCCGATTTTATGGCCCCGCATTCTTCGTGGCCCAATACCAGCAGAACCTTTGCGCCACTCACAGGGCAGGCGTATTCAAGGCTGCCCAAAATATCGACGTTGGCGAAATTGCCGGCCACGCGTGCGATAAATAAATCGCCGATACCGCGATTGAAAATATGCTCGGGCGGCACCCTCGAATCGAGGCATGATAGCACGGCCGCCATTGGGTATTGCCCGCTGTCGGACGTAATACGCATCCTCATGCTGTCGTTTTTAACGGTAAGTTTAAAGTTGTAGAAATCGGTGTTCCCGTTTTTCAGTATCGTGATGATGGAATCGGGCGTTAATTTCTGTTGGATGGCTTTGGTCATCACCCAATCGGGTGAACTGTTTACAGGGGTGTTTTGTGAACGATTGGCACAAGAAAACAGCACCACTGAGATGAATAATAAAAAACGGCTTTTCATGATTACAGGTTAATTAAGGTTTATATAGTAAAGGTTAATTCGAGGGTAAAGGTTGATTTAGGTTTTTGGGGCGATTAACAGCTGAAATCAATGCAAGTTAAATAATAACTTTATCGTTATCAACTCAAAAGAAAAGTTTTATTAAAGAATAGTTAATAATTAAAACCACAGGAATGAACGCTTTCCGGGCCTTCGGAGGCGCCGTGCCTGTAGTGTACAGGCCACTACACGGACGTAAGCTTGAGACTGATAATTTTCGAAAAGCGCATTAACTTTTTGATAATTAGGTTTATACTGATAGATTTATTCGCCTGAAATAAAAAAGACAAACAAAATGGCCTATTCGTTAACGTGGTTATCACAGGTTTTGCGGGATGCGGGCTTGAAAGTTATAGAGTGCGATGGCTGGCGCGACAGCGGCCACGGCGATATGAAAGCGGCACTCGGCGTGCTTTGCCACTATACCGGCGACCTCAGAAAAGGCAATATGCCTTCACTGGATGTGTTGGTTAATGGCCGCAACGGAAAAGATGCACTGAAAGGCCCGTTGTCGCAGCTTGGGCTGGGGCGCGACGGCACTTATTATGTTATTGCTGCGGGTAAGTGCTGGCATGCGGGGCCTGTTGGGCCGGAAGGTTGGAAAGACATTACGGATGGAAACGGCCATTTAATTGGCATAGAAGCAGAAAACAGAGGCGACAAAAATACCGACCCCTGGCCGGAAGTGCAGTTGGATGCTTATCGCCGCGGCGTAGCAGCGATATTACTCCACATTAAACAATCGGATGTTTCCTGGTGCGCAGGTCATAAAGAATGGGCAAAAGGACGCAAGACAAATCCAAAGTTCGACCCGAATTTTGATATGGATGATTTCAGAGCAGCAGTTAAAGCAATCATGGATGGAAAAGTGCCGATAGAGACACCCGTACCAAAAGCGACTTTAGCGCGGGGTAAAAATAACGACCCCAACCTGGTAACACTTGTGCAGGCAAAAGTGGGTGTAACCGCTGACGGCATTTTTGGGTCCGCTACCGAAGCCGCCATACGCAGCTTTCAGGCAAATAACCATCTTGATCCGGATGGTATTGTGGGTGCAAAAACCTGGGCGTTGATTTAAAAGCAACCCCGCTCAAGCGCAGGAATGACCAGAACGCAGGAGAGGGAAAAACAAGACGAGCTGCTGAAACTCTGAAAAAACCAGCTTTTTCTTAAAAATCGACCAATAATTGTTATCTTGCGAAAATAATTATCGTATAATGAAAATAACAAAAACTATTCTTCTATTCGCAGCAGCTTTTATGCTGATGACTGTTTCCTGCAAAAAAAGCAATAACAAACCGGCAACCGTAGCCGTTAGCATGACATTTAAGTTTAACGGCACTGCCCAAACCACCAAGTTGTTGGTGGCCACCTATTATAAAAGCCAGGCTACTGTGCAAATTGCCGGAACAAACGGTGCCCAGGGCCTCAGCCTAATGATTCAAAACCCCAAAACCGGCACGTTTGACATGGCGACCGACCAAACCCTGCTCCTTTCTTACTCATCAGCAGCCGACTTTGACCATACCTATGTTGCCAGCACAGGCAAGGTTGTAATTACCACATTTTCAAGTACCAACATCGCAGGCACGTTCTCGTTTTCGGGCACGGATGGCTTAGGCGACGCCGGCGCTGTTACCGAGGGCAGCTTTTCGGCTAATTTAATTACCCAGTAGGTTGTAAAGACCTTCCTTAACATCAGAACGGCCCTCCTGACCGACCTTTGACTTTGGATAAAATACGCCCGTAGTTTGACACTACGGGCGTATTTTATTTAATGCGGAATTATAAGCCTATTATTAATTGTAATAAAAACACCGGTTGCCTTGTCTCCCGAGTATTTTTTGGCATGAATTCCCTGCTATTTTGTCGTGATTGGGCCCTCAATTGCATACCTGTTTGCAGATATTTGTGGCAGACAGCCACACAATAATCTTTTAAAACCAATACTATGCGAAAATTAAAATTACAGGTGCAAATAACCGCCGACGGTTTTGTAGCAGGCCCGAATGGCGAGCTGGACTGGATGTGGATGCCCGGCGGGCGCGACGAGGAAGTTTTTAACAAGGTAATTGAGCTGGCCGCCAGTTGCGATACCCTGTTGCTGGGGCGTAAAATGATCCGTGAATTCATCGATCATTGGGAAAATGTGGTTGACAATATGCCCGACAGCCCCGAACAACCTTTGGCGCAGCAAATGGTTAACATGCGCAAGATTGTTTTTAGCCGCACACAAACGGCCATGAACGGCCGAAACCTGGAAGTGGAAAACAGCGACCTTGCTTCAGCAGTGAAGGCGCTGAAAGAACAGCCGGGCAAGGATATCATCGTTTATGGCGGCGCCGGTTTTGCAAGTTCGCTCATCAGCCTGGATCTTATTGACGAATATTATTTTTTTGTTTGCCCGGTTGCCATAGGCGCCGGAATGGGCATTTTTAAGGAGAAAAAGGCACTGAAACTGGAAAGTTCCACGGCTTATAAAAGTGGAAAAGTGGTGAATAAATATTTGCCGGTGTAGGGTATGATGCAGCTGTTGTTTGATTTTTCGCACCTATTCCTTTTAAAGAAGTGGCGATGTCCGAAGTCTGTGGCTTAGTGTATCCGTATACGGAAGTCTTCGGACAGCAGGTTATCGATTAACAATACAAACAGGTGTGCGTTAATTCAGCTCAGTCAATTGATAAGATATGGTAAACCGGATAAGGCAGCCCTTGCCGGCATCACTTTCAACTCCGATAGTACCACTCTGCAGACTTATCAATTGCTGACAAAGGTATAAACCAAGCCCGGTGCCGGGTTTCATTTGAGGGCCCCCTGCCTGGTAATAGCGGGTAAATAAACCGGCCTGCAGCTCTTTGGGTATCCCTATGCCGGTATCTTTGATCACTACCGCCAAAGAAGCATTTGGCGCATTCGCCGTAGTTAAAACTGCTGTTACGGTTATACTACCTTCGCTGGTATATTTAATAGCGTTGCTCAACAGGTTAATCAGTATTTGTTTTAATTTAAAAATATCACCGGTTACCTGTATTCCCTGGTCCACAGCAAAAGCCATTGTTAACGCAATGCCTTTCTTTTCGGCCATAAAGTGCATACTTTCTACCGCTTCCTTAAGTACCCTAAAAGGGTAAAAAGATACCTTAACCAGGGTGCCACCCTGCTGATGCTCCATCTTTCCAACATCCAGTATATTGTTTACGGTTTCCATCAGCATGGCCGACGAGAGATTTATGGCCTGCACCTTTTTCTCCTGGTCGGCTGATAGGGTGGTTTTGTTCAGCATGTAAATGGCGCCCGTGATGGCGGTTAACGGATTTCGGATCTCGTGGCTCATGGTGGCCAGTATTTCTGATTTTTGCCCGGCCAGCGCCACCGCGCGCTCGTTTTCCATTAAATAGTTTTGTTCGGCAGCAGCGGCCTTGCGGATGTAGAAAATCAGCAATACAATAAAAATCAGTACCAGCGCAATAGCTACGCCAATAAAATGGTTCATGTCATTAGTTGTCGACTGGTATTGCAGCAGGATTCCGTTTCGTCCCTGTTCCCAGGCCGCCTCGTCAATATCCTTTAGCTGTTGCAAAAGCTGGTGAAGCTGGGCCACCAGGTTAAGGTTGGCACTAATCAGTTGCTCGTTGTTGAGCAGCATAAAGGCATTTTGCTGATTAAGCTGTTGCAGCAGCTGGGCCACCGCCTTTTTGTTAGCAGGAGTAAGCGCACGGTTAGCCAAATCGCGACGGCGCTTTTCTTTGATGGTTAATATTTTAACCTGGTTTTTATTGACGATAGCATCTTTTAGTCGTTTAAACAACCCGTTTTTTGCGGCTTCCTGCCGGGTACTAACGGTAGTATCAACTCCGTTTGCGTGGTTTTGCCCATTATCCTGCGCCTGCCCCATGCTGGTCATGGTGGTTGCTTTTAGTAACGCGTCAAAACGCTGTTTAAGTTCAAATGCCCGCTGCGATATGGCCAGTTTTTGTGCAAATGACCGGGCTATCTGGTCCTTGCTGCCCGGGAAATATTTTGCACTATCTGCCGAATATTTTTGCAGTAACCTATCAATCCTGCCAAAAACATTGTTGAGTTTAAGTTTATAAGCGGCCAGTTTATCAGCGTGGCCGTTGAGGTTGGCTTGTTGGAAATCATTTTCGGCGCTATTGAGGTCGAGTAAAATACTGCTGATCTCCGTTTGAGGCGAGGGCTCTTTTAATCCGGCACTTAACCGGTCGAGTTTTTGACCGATGGCATACTTTAAAACTACCGATCCTGCCGTGATAATAAAAGTAAAAAGCAGGAACAGGATAAACAGGTTACGTAAGTTTTTTGATGTAGCACCGGCCCCAATAGCTGTTTTACTCATTTTTACCGTTAATTATTCGCTATAAAGGCTTCAAAACCTTTGCATTAGTTTTTAATTTAAAATCGGGCAAATATAGGTCAAAAACAAGAGGATTGAATGGTTGCAGCAAAGGTGCAAGGCAAAAATAACTTGCGTCAAAAAAAGCATAGCTCATTTTAACGCAGAGAAACAGAGAAAGCACAGAGCCCGCAGAAAGAAGAAAATAATTTTTTAAACCCCGCGTTCTCCGTATTAAAATTCAAAAATGTATTAGTTATATAGAAATTACGTGAAGCTAAACTTTGACCAGACGGGGTGCATAAACCACGGTTTAAGCATCCTCCGCATAGTTTACCAAAGCTAACGCCGATTGTTGATTTTATTTTAAAATCAACAAGCCTGTTTAAAATGCAATTATTTGTCTCCTGTGAATGATCTTATCGATATGATTTCCTATCACGCTCAAAACATGTGCATCCAAATAATCCTCGTTCCGCTGCATCCATTCGCTTCCCAATTTAAAAAGCATCGCCGCTTTTCCGTCGTCGAACTGAACGTTCCATACCTGCCACGATTTAAAGTAGGCGCTTGTAATTTTAACAAGCTGCATTGTGCCATCGGCTAATTTGATTTTATATTTCATGCATTTACCAATAAAAAATGTAACACAATAAGGAGACGTTTATAAAGCCTAAATATTGTAATTGGAAGCGGCTGCAATTTTATCGTTTTGAAATTCAGGACATAATTTTTTAGGGCATATCCATCATTAGCACGCAGTTTGGTCTATTTAACGTGGAATTTGTATTTTCTATCCAAATAGCTAAGGCTTGGTTTCGCAAGCAGGATGTATGGTGCATTTTAGGTTTATTTACGCGAAGCTACTCTTATACCAGCGGGAATATCTGATTGGTGATGCTGATTATTCTGAAAGGAAAAAGCTTGCAATTAAAACAAAAATAATAGCTTTAGGTATTTGAAATATGCATACCACTTATTACCTAAAACGATTCCAAAATGCAGCGGACCAGATTGACAAAACACTTTTGATCAGTAAGCAACTGGAAGTTTCAGTTGGATTATATATAGATTCTGTTTTTTTGAAGTTATATAAACGATCATGGGCGACGGCAGATCAGGACCCATTAACTGCTGAAACAAGGATTTTTTTTTCGGTTTGGATAAGTGATGCAGAGATAAAAGAGCAAAAAATAGCCTACAATATACATGCTTTTAAATTAAGGAAGCTAAAAGGGTATTCGATAGAAAGTAGAAAATTTGCGGAAGGTTTTCGACTGCGGTTTAAAAACGTTGAACACAAATGGCCGAATGTAGCTACAAACTTCGGTCCGCAAACACTGATGCAGGGATGGATTAAAACCGACTTTAAAAAATTAGAAAACGATATCATAGGCCTCTCCAATAATTTTCTGGAGATCGTACCCCTGATCGGGAACACGCTCGCTCACTTTAAGCGATAGTTTGAACCGGCTTTTATGCGGATTTACGATTTTGGTTTGTAAGCCCTTTGTTTTCGATACAATACTTCAAAATATAGACAACGATATAGCAATAAATTCTTCTTGCAAAAACGCCTATTCAATTTATGAAGTTGCGAAGCTTACAAAATGAACCTTTGATGATGGTGGGGGTTGTATTTTCTGCCCATATAGCTAAGGAAGGTAAGGTTGTTTGGTTTAGCAAGCAGGATGCTTGGTGCATTTTAGGGTTAAGTTGCGCGAAGCTTAGGCCAGGCAGGGGATGACGAATGGGAATAGCCTCTAGGGTACGTTATTTGAAAATATTCTTACTCTTCGAAATCTTCAGGGTGATTTTTTTTATCGATCAAAGCGTCCAGACTGTTTCGGGTTCGGGTCAACTTTAACATGTTCTTTTGATTGACGGCCAATTGTTGAAGAAGATTCGGGTCAAAATCGTCGGGTATAATAACTTTACCAATAAGCCATTCTCTTGGGATGGGTATATCACAGTGAATTATGCCGTTATTATGTTCCAAGCCATCTAAAGTGCTAGGAACTCTGATAGCATAAACCACGCCTTCAGAATTTTTAATATCGGTTACATCGGCAAAAAGCTGTGTGATATCATGATCGATTTCTTCCCGCAACAAGAGGTTTGATTGAATAGCTTCATCGATGATCTGTTGCGCTTCTGCAATGTATAAAAGTGATTGGCCTCCTTTTAATAACCCGGATGCAAATTGTGCGCAAATATAGCTAAGGTGCGAAAAGCTGAGACGCAGTTGGCGTTGTTCAATTCGGTATATATATCCAGTGAGGCCATGTGCGGTAGTACGTTTGAGAACACTTTTGGGTAAATCAAACCGGCTTACATCTTCGCGTTGCAGGAATTCAATCAACTTTTTTGCGGCGAGGATATCAAATGGGGTTTTTAGCATGATGCCATTGCTCTCGATTGCGGCGGAATGATAAGCCGCGGTACCATGAAAAATTACATAAGGGCTCTGCCAGATCTCGGGTGGGAAAATTTCTAAATTTGTTTGATCTAATGCAAAATCATACAACGGTACGGGTTGTGGCAGCG
>JABDBM010000126.1 GCA_013288685.1 Bacteroidota bacterium
GGGAATAGCAGAATGGTAACCAGGCGCCCCAATTCGTTAAACGCGCCGCTAAGGTTAATGGTATAAATTGTGCTTAACAACGAAATAAAAAACACGGATTGCACTATTAAAACCCCGGGTTTAAATAGCGGCTTAACCTCATTTTTTTTAAAATGAATTAAGGTATGCAGAAAAAGGCTGATCAGTATGAGATGGCTGTAAAAGATATCAAACGGCAGGCTGGCCATTAGCAACAGCAAATGGAAGTAGCTGATTTGGTTGGGCTGAGTATCCTTAATAACAAACAACTCCCGCATAATTCGAATTATAATGACTTTCTAAAATAAATGCTTCGTATTGGTCAATTATTTTTTCCCAGTTAAACTGGTATTTTATTTTATGAAGGTTGTTGCTCACCATCGTTTTTTCGGTATCCTGTCGCTGTACTGTTTCAACAATGGTACGCACCTCACCGGCATTCGAAAAATAAAAGGCATCGCAGTTCAATACCGATTTGTTGAACGGATTGTTATGAGCTGCAATTAGAGCCTCGCTGGCCATAGCTTCCAATAACGACGGATTGGTACCACCTACACTATGCCCGTGAAAATACAGGTAGGAGTTATTTTGCAGCGCGCGCACCTTAGCGGTATCAAAAATGGCCCCTTTAAACTCAATGCGATCATCATTCTTAAATTTATGAGTGATGAATTTGCCGAACCTGTTGCCGGTGTCACCAAGTACTTTGAATTTTTTTGCCGAGCTACTGTTGTTAAAACCTTCTAATATGGTTTCTATATTGTTTTCGGGTTCCATCCGGGCCATTAGTAAAAAATAATATTCCTTAAGGGCTTCGCAGGTGTCAACCTGCTCACGTTCTTGTTCCGAAAAAAGGTCGGCTCCGTAGGGGATATATTTACTATTGATGTTGTATTTTTCGGCTAAGTACGATTTAATAACCATCGAGTCGGAGATATAATACTTACTGTATTTTACGGCAAGTTTTTCGGCATATTTTAAAAATTGTTGTACCGGGGCCACATATTTTGATCGTTTCCATTCCAGTCCATCCATATTGGTGATGATTGTACTTTTTTGGGGATATAATTTACCCCAAACAGAGCTACTGGTATAGCCCATTATCAAAACCACATCGAAATTGCTTTTCCTTGCGTCCAACAGGCAATTTAAATCATACACAAATTGTCCCGCCGATCCAATAAGGTATTCAGGATCGTAACAGTGCTTTATCTTAACCCCGTTCCAGCTATTTTGCTGGTAAGGATGATTATGAGAGTTATAAACCGTAACTGAATGTCCTCTTTTAACCAACCCCTCCGAAACATATTCCGAAATATGTTCGAACCCTCCGTAGTGATTCGGGATACCTCTTGTACCTAAAATTGCTATTTTCAGTTTCATACTGTATATGCTAATTGGTATGCTTTTAAAGTTTGTTCAGCAGCCTGTTGCCAGGTGTATTTTTTTAATATTTTTTCGCGCAGGCGCTCGTTTAAGGGGGCCGCACTTGCTTTTTCAACCGCTGCGAGTATGCTTTGCGGGTTTGCCGGGTCGGCGTAAAAGGCCTCATCGCCAAAATACTCCAGCGTATCGCCTTTGTCAGTTATCACAATGTTGCAGCCCATTGCTGCCGCTTCAACCGAACTGAGTCCCGTAGTTTCAAACCAGCTGGGTAAAATGTGTACTTTGGCCGCCTGATAGTAAATCACCAATTCATCCTGCGGGATATGGCCAATAAAGCTGACATTGGTTGCTGCCATCTCGCGGCATTGTTGATAATAGCTTGCCTGACTCGCCGAATGTGAGCCGATAAGCAACAATTTGAACCGGGTATTATTTAATGCTTTTATCAAATTTAACTGATTTTTTATACCTTCAACCCTGGCCACGCAAATAACCAGTTGTTTATCTTTTTTTATAAATGTACTGTTTTTAAATATTGCCGGGTTAATGCCGTTGGGTACTACCAGATGCCTAACGTCGCTAAGGTAATTTTGACTGATGCGTTTATATTCCGACTCGGAATTTGGAAGAACCATTTTTGCTTTGCGCAGTATCTCAAGGATGCTTTTTCGCTGCCCCTTCCATACGAAGGCCATACTGGCCAAATGATCGCGGCCAAGCAGGCATCGTGCCATCGTTTTAAGGTATTCTATTGTATCGGCAGGCAAAAAACTAAATAAGATACCCACACCTTTCCTGTGGTATTTATCATATTCGCTGTAATCGCACAATATGGTCGAAATAACAAATGGTTTTTTTGATTTTTTGCTGTGATAAAGGATATCAGCAGGTCTTATCAAATTAAAAAAATGAAGCAGGTCATAGTCTTCGTAAGCAATCACTTCGTTTGATAGCCTTATGTCCGCCCTCACGCCCATCTCGCCCAGGTGCAGCGCTGTTTGCACAGCTTGAACGGTGTCGCCGCCCGGAACGGTATACAATGTAGACCGGGTTATAAAAGCAACTTTTATGATTGTTTTCATAACTTACTGAAATTAATTTTATGAAGCCAGCCAATTATCCGTTCGGGTAAGTAGCTAATAGTATACAATAAATAATTATCCAAACGGAGCGGGTACGCGCTAATTGCTCTCCCCATATTTACACGGGCCTTTTCGGGTTGATAATTATTTAACAGAAATTTTTTGCCGCACAGTGCATAGTAAGCACCCTGCTTAATTTTAGGTGAAACATGTTTTTTGGTCACCTGGTACAATTGCTGTCCTTCGGTTCCTGTAATGCTTCTGTTTTTCAATGTAGTGTACTTAATTGTGCGAAATTTGCGCGAATGCCATTTCTCGTCTATAGTTATCGACTCAGGATTTAGCCGTACTTTAATCAATGCTTGCGAAAGGTTACAGCCCTTTTCATTTTTTAAAATGTTTACCCACAAAAAATGATCTTCATAGGTATGTGCATGCTCGTTATAACCACCATTTTTTATGATCACATCTTTTTTATAAAACACACTGGAATGAATAAAAGGACATACCGAGTACTTTAATTGCTGTATTTCCTCGTTGAGATGGCCATGCGGATGATGAGTGAAAATAAAATGGCCATCGGCATCCATATAATCTGCTGCCGAACCTATTATACTGTATTCCGGATATCTGGTTATAAATTCATACTGAATTTTTAGTCTGTTGGGATAGCAAATATCGTCAGCGTCAAACCTGGCAATGTAAGGCGCGCGCGCGTGCTTTAGTCCCAGATTTAAAGCAGTTGACACCCCTCCGTTGTCCTTGTTAATCAGTACAATACGGCTATCTTTAAATGAATGAATTATTTTTACCGTTTCATCAACCGATCCGTCATTAACAATCAACAACTCAAAATCAGTGAACGACTGGTGGAGTATCGATGCTATAGCTTCGCGGATATATTTAGCCGCATTGTACGCCGGCATCAGAACCGTAATTTTTGGGGTATTATTATACATTGATCGCCGGATTTAAAAAGGTTGTTTCCTTAATGTTTAACAAAAGCAATAGTTCAAAAAACGCAAGTACTGATAACTGCTCGAACCAATAATCAATAAAAAAAACCGGTATCATCAGTAGTAAAATGGGCAACCCATAAGTAAGTTGTTTATAGTGTTTTGCAAAAAATCCCATATAAAACAGTGTGAAAGCCAATACGCCTAATATTCCATATTCGGCAAGTAACTGATCGTAAACTGAAAAAGGTGTGTTTGAGAGCGAATGCAAGCCTGCGCCCTTGCTAAAAAAATTCAGATAGATATCCAGGTGATTGACGAGGAAATCACGGCTGATGTAAACCATTTTTTCAGGGAAACTGCCTTGAAATCCCAGTCCGGTAGCTTTAAAGGCCAGTTTTGACGAAAAATTACCAATACCATCACCGGCTATAATTTTAAAGGGGTTATGGAGTAAAAAACTGATGGTTTGTACATATCCTGTAAACTTGCCCGGTGATTCAGGTATAAAAACGTTTTGGGTTGAAAGCGGAAGGCTGCTTTTATGCGAGCCAATGAATGCCAATAAACGCCTTTCTTCGTCGGTGGTATCGGTAGCTGTTTGATACTGCGGTTTATTCAAATTAGGGCTTACAATAAATATGCGCCCCTTGTAAACGGGAAATGCCGATTGGGCAGTGGTTATTATGTGCGCGGTTTGGATAACAGCAGGCTTGTTAAATCGTGCGTCAACCGTACAGATACTGTCAATATAATCCTGGGCAAACTTTCGTTTTATTTCTTCGGGACTGGCAACTGCCTTTTTTTTCGGTTGATGGCTTATTAAGGTTGCAGTTTGAATAGCAACCGTATCCTGCCCCGGATCGTAGTATAAATTGCTGATGGAGCCTAAAACGTACTTGTTGTTTTGTGGCGAAACTTTGGCCATAAAAACCACCAGAAACATAAAACAGATTAAAATGATGCTTTTTTGATTGCGGTTGCTCTTAAAACAAAACACCAGGATTAAAATCAGCATGAGCATAAGGTTAACAAAGTTGCTGCCCGTTAGCAGGAAGACGATCATGCTCGTAAACGCCATACCTATATTATTGCGGGTAATAAAGTAGATTACTCCGAACGCGCACAAAACAGCGTTGGTAGTTGAGGTATCAAAACTTAGCCCCATAATATAGTCGCCCGTGCCGATAAAATATTTTTGGTATTCGCCCTGATAGTTGTATGGATTAATAGCGCCGGTTTGCCAAATAATGTGAGCAAGTGTGAAAAACGAAACGATAGCATTGAGCACAAAGAATACCAGGATAGTGTTATGAATAATTTGTGTTTCGTTATTTTCCACCGCCAGTTTAACCTGGTGAATGGCGAGTATGCAAAGTAGCCAAAAACATATCCCAATAAAAAAGATAGCTAAATAATGCGGGCTACTAAAATTGCTATTAAAGACAAGGTTGATAAACGCAACTCCTATGATCAGTAAATAAAATAGCGGTAATCGTGAATTCTTAAAGCTGAATTTGAATCCGAATTTAAAATTGGTTCGGAGTAAGTATATCATAAAAATGGCCACAATTTTCACCTCTAATTTTACATTTAAAAAGAGGATTAAAAAAAGCAGTAGCTTCCAGTCGGTATAATTGAGTAGTTTTTTTAAATTAAAATCAGCAACACTAAACGTCATTCGGGGTACAATTTAAAAACTATCGAAAACCTTTTTTTGCAACAGGTTTCGATAGTGATTACGATTTGAAAATTGAATTGGTTGCCTGTACGGAGGGCTGATAATTGATAATAGTGATCGAATTAAAAGCTTGTTCCACTTATCAATATTGTTGATTTGTAATAATCAATTGAAAATAAGGGCTTCGCTTAGGTCCGCTAATCGAATTTGCCCGGTAATATACAACAGGAAAAAATACAGCATTATTGACAGAGGAAATGAACTCCAGCTATAATTAAAAAAAAATCTAAAAACAAAACCGCTGATTAAGGCACAAATAGTGCAAAAGGCAACGGGCCGCCAAATGTTATTAAACTGCGGTATGTCGTTTTGTTTTATAAAATAAACACTTTGAACCAGGCATGCTGCAAAAAAAGCTATAGCTGCGCCCTCGTTTTTTAAAAAAGGTATCAGCGCCACGTCTCCTGCTACATTTACCGAAAAGGTAATAATGAATGAGGTAAGTATCATTTTTAGCTTGCCTTGCGCAAAATAAATGGTCCATAAAAAATTGTTGAGGTATAGCAGGGGTATACAAAGGGATAATATGAAGATGGTATTTACATTGCTCATTCCATATTTATTTGCTGTAATACGGTCAATAATAGGTGCCCAGCATATATTTAATACCAGACTGGTCAGGGCTGCTATCATCATTTCGGCTCTTATCAAAAGTTTCAGCTTGTTTATTGGGATATCAGCGTGTTGAAACATTTTGGTAAAAAGCGGTATAAGCAGTGGGGCTATCGACAATAGCGGCAGTGTGCTCATTTCAAAAACTTTATAGGCGAAGCTGTATTCGGCCAGTTTCACGGCCGATACCATAAAACCGATAAATATCCAATCAAAACGGGCTAATGCCGAGGTTATTAAAACCACGCCCGTTTGCGGCAATGATTCACGGAGTAATTGTTTGTAAGCAGTAGCGTTCCACTGCAATTTGAAGGTGATTTTGGTTGCCCGTTTAAATAAAAGCACACCAATCAACAGCTCCCCGATGTCGCCGCTAATAAATATGATAACGACATGATTTATACCAATACCATGTGTTAACGCCAGGAAGATGAGCCCGCAACTACGTACAAAGTTTGATATCACCAGCATATAAGCCAGCAGCCTAAACCGTTCCATACCGTTGGCGGCCTGTTTAAAGGGCGCCGAAAAAAAAATCATCAGTTTACCCGCGCCAATGAGTAACAGTAAAGTATACAAAGAATGAGCGTGAGGCAAAAATAGGCTGCCCAAACATAGCAGACCGTAAAATGCTATTCCAGCAAATAATACATGTAAAAAGTACAACGAAAGCAGTGATGAAACATCGCCGCCGGCCGCAATTTTTTTTACAATAAGCTGGTCGATACCCATTGACAGGATATTAAAAGCAGCCAATAATACCGCTAAAACCAGGTTCAGCTGCCCGAAGGTGTTTTTATCAAGCCCGGTTGAAAGGATATAAAAAATTACCAGCCCTAATAGTTGGTTAACAATAAGCTGCAGTGTATTTACAGAAAGGTTTTTGAGGAGACCTTGTTTCATTAATTACTTTTGCGTTGCTTAAAATAATCAATATTCCACAATAAAATTCTCTTCAAAGGGTTCTTTTTTACAAGGCACATTTTCCATTGCACTCAGGTAATGATATTTACGCCAGGTGTTTTTTGCTATAGTAGTAGCAATTTTCAAGCCTTCTGTACCATCCAAAAACCCCAGATATACGATGTAATTTTTGATAAAGCCAAAAATAGGCGATAGATACAACCTAAATAGGTTCGCTTTTTTCCTGGCATGTAAGTATTTTTTTGCGCTTAGTTTGGCGTAATAAATTCCCTTTTTATCGTATTCATCAATGTTTTGCACCGAATAATGGCAAAGATGCCCATCCAATTTTTTTATCTGTATAATGTTGGGTAACAGCAGCGTTTCATGCACCATCGTTTCCGACCACCTTACCCGCTTTCTGTTAAATAAACGGAGATGATGGTCGCGACCCCAATTGCCGAAGCGTATCAATTTTTTGCCCAGATATGATCGGAATTTAATATCGTAGACTATATCGGTAGCGTTAAAATCTAATTTATAGATGGCTTTGATCAACTCATCATCCGGAACTTCATCGGCATCGATGCTTAATATCCAGTTATATTTAGCTGCTTCAACCCCTTTGTTTTTATTGGCGCCATAGCCTTCCCAACTTCTTTTAAACATCCCGCATCCATACTTATGGGCTATGTTCAGCGGGCCTCCGGCATTGCCATTATATATTACCACAATATCATCTGTAATCAGCGATGCTTTTTGAATGCAATCAACCAGGATATCGGATTCGTTTTTTGTAATTATCACAACAGAAACGGGAACCATTTATTCTTTCGTTAGAGGCCACCTGGGGCCGGGTGTATGTTTGTTATATCGTGAGTTTTGTAAAGAGGGTTGCCTTGTAACCGAAATTTTGTAAATTGGATTTTAGTTCATAGATCATGGATCACAGTGTACCATGAACAATGATCTACGAACTAAAAATAAAATACTGATAATCAGTAAATTAAAATCGCATAAATATTTTTTAAAGCCTAACAGGCAACCTTTACACACACATTAACGTGATGTAGAAAGATAGAGTGAAAAAAAGCAAAGCAAACAGGATATAACCCAATATGGGAGAAGAAGAGTTACATCAACTGATCAAGGGCTGTCTGAAACAGGATAGAAAGTGTCAAAAATTGCTGTATAAGGCATTTTATGGCTTTTCTATGGGTATATGCCTGCGTTATGCCGGTAATCGCGATGAGGCCTGCGAGGTAATGAACCAGGGCTTTTTTAAGGTTTTTACCCACTTGGATAGCTATGATACGTCGAGGCCCTTTAAAGCCTGGTTGGGGAAGATAATGATGAACGTTTCTATCGATTATTATCGTGCAAACCTTAAAATGGCCTATACCGAGGACCTGGAAAAGGCTGAAAATATAAGCGATGGTAACCTGGTTGATAAAAATTTAAATTATAACGATTTATTACGAATGGTTCAGCAATTGCCCCAGGCGTATCGTACAGTTTTTAACCTTTTTGCGATAGAAGGCTATTCGCACGATGAAATAGCCGCTATGCTGAATATTAATGCAGGTACATCAAAATCTAACTTGCATAAAGCGCGTCAAAAATTGAAACAAATGATATTTAAGGCAGACTCGTCTGCCGGTGGTGCTAGTTATAATAGTGGCATGGATTGTACACCAATAGTAGCCATAAATGTGGTGGATATTAGAGGGGTATTTTTAAACAAAGGTATTAGAGAATGAATAAAGAAAAAGATCTGGACGATATTTTCAGAAAAGGTCTGGAAGACCCGGTTGATGAAGCCGCGTTCAGGGAAGAAGACTGGGCCGCGCTACAGCAAATGCTGGCTGGGCAAAGAAAGAGGAGCGGCATTATTTACTGGCTGCCAATTTTAGGCAGTGTTGCAGCTTTGTTGTTGCTGTTTTTAGGATGGTGGAATTTTAAAACGAAAACAGTTGATCATCAGCAACCATTGTCGCATGTAAATGGCCCTGCTAAACAAGGACATACCGGTACGGGCGGCGGGCCCATACGGCAAACTATAGCGCCGAAACAAGATTCGGCCCTTACTGCTGGTTATGCTAAAACCCCTCCTGCTGGCACACGCGGCAGTAAGAGCAACGCGTTTCTTCCCCAATCTGCCGCTGGTTCCCGCCGCGACACTACCGGACAACTGACGACGGAATCAGCCGGCGAGAGGCGGCAGTTTGAGGTTCTGTCCGCTACTCAAGGAGTCATGCCTGTTTCCGGGGTGTCGGTAACAACGCAACAAGTTAGTAAAGGGGATTTATCTGTATTAATTGGCAAAGTAATTGGCCTTTCGCCATCAAAAAATAGTAAACTTAAGCCAAAAGTAACATTCCGGCCCCAATATGCTATAAGTGTAATAGGCGCACCTGATTTAAACAGCGTTGGCGGATTTTCGGACGGTAAAGTAGGGACTAATTTGGGCTTGCTGTTTTCGGCCGGAGTTTTGCGAAAGTTTACGCTAAGTACAGGCGTTATTTATTCGGCAAAGCCGTATAATACCAGCTTCGAGCAATATCATACGCCATATACCTTCCCGGTAACTCCAACTAACGTTACTGCTGATTGCCGGATGCTGGATGTACCGCTTGACGTTGATTACCTGGTTTACAATAAGCACCAAAACAAAATTTCTTTTGGTACCGGTCTATCGTCATATCTTATGGTGCATCAAAATTATGTTTTTAATTATGCTTACCCCTATACCATAGGCCCAACAAATTATAATGTCCGTAACAATGGCAAATACTATTTCGGGATACTTAATTTGAACGCTACCTACCAGCGGCAGCTTAATTCAAAAGTAGGCATCAGCTTTCAGCCATATCTGAAACTGCCGCTAACCAATGTAGGCTATAGCGAAGTCCGCCTGCAGTCAACAGGTATTGCCTTAGGATTAACCTGGAATTTAAATACACTAACAAAACCTATAGGAAAATGAAATATTTGAGTATTATTTTACTTGTCTGGCTCGGTATGGGGCGGACGGGGACGGGCTTGTATGCCTGTAAAAACGCAAAGATAAGCCTTTATTCGAGCGCGCCGATTGAGGACATTAAAGCTGCATCAACAACAGGAGCTTCGGTATTTAATGCCGCCACAGGCGAATTGGATTTCAGTGTGGCCACGCAATCATTCCAGTTCCCAAAGTCGTTAATGCAGGAACATTTTAACTCGGATTATATGGAGAGCGATAAGTTCCCAAGATCGACATTTAAAGGAAAGATTGAAGAGCATATAGATGTCACCAAAGACGGCACCTATCCGGTAAAAGCAACCGGCGAGTTAACCGTACACGGGGTTACCCAAATGCGCACTATACCCGGTACAATCACCGTGAAAAATGGTGAAATAAGCATGACGGCGGAGTTTATGGTGAAGTGCGCCGATCATCATATTGAAATCCCCAGGCTTGTGTTTCATAACATAGCCGAGAGTATTAAAATTAACGTTTCCGCAACGTATACCGCCCATTAAATTAGAAAATAGCAAATTACTCCCATCATGAAGAAATATATCTTTTTATTAGCCCTAATTACCATAAGCACTGGCTTACTGGCCCAGAAAACGACAACACAGAAAACTAATTCGGCCGATTCATTACTGAACGCAATGAGCGGTGATGACGCTAATGCGCCTGTTGTTATTTTTAAATCATCAAGGTTGATTTTATCGCAAACTACAGAAACAGTTAAAAAACATAATTTAAACTTTTTGGTTATTCACCGTTTTGGCGATTTTGCAGGCAAGCAGGGCGGTGGCCAGCTTTATTACGGACTTGATGATATTGCTGACGTATACATTGGCTTTGAGTATGGCGTTACCAATAACCTGAATATTGATATTGGCCGCACTACTATTGGCGGCCTTGCCGATTTGGAATTGAAATATGCCTTATTGCACCAAACACGGAACGGTAGCAGCCCTGTGGCCATTACTTTATTGGGCGAAGCAGGCGTGCGTCCTTATGGTAAGTACAGTACATTTGGCGACAGGACGTCATATATGGCGCAGGTGATGATTGCCCGGCAGTTTGGCAGCGCATTGTCGTTGCAGGTAACCCCAACCTACGTTACCAACAGCGCCGATGCACCATTTTTACCCACTGGTGCCGAATCAAAATATTTTGCCTTACTCACAACCGCACGCATAAAATTAACCAAACACATGGGATTTATAGTAGATTATGGACATCCGTTTTCCTCATTCCGCACTACAGCCAACGGATTTCATGATCCGTTGGGCTTCGGTTTGGAAATGGAAACAGGTGGCCACGTATTCACCATTAATGTTACGAATGCCCGGGCTGTCGACGAAATTAACTACTTAAACAACACCCAGTCTAACTACTCAAAAGGGCAATACCGTATCGGGTTTACCATATCGAGGATGTTTGATTTCAATCACAAATAGGATCATAGTTGATAGTTCATGGTTCATGAAAAAAGCCTTTTTTTCGGTTATCATGAACTATCAACCATGATCCATGCACCCATGACACATGGAACGAGGCGAGTTTATATCGAAAATAGGTTTGGGGATGCTTGTGGCATGCGCAGGCTGCGGCCTGGCTTCATGCGGCTCAAAAGGCAATGACCCGTCGCCTTCATTGGCCCCAAATCCACCTCCGGCGGGCAGTGGCGCTCTTTTTGCAGCTAACTTAAATGCCGAGCTTTTAAATATCGGGGATTCAAAAGTTTCAGATGGGGTTATTTTAGTAAGGATTGCCGCGGGCAATACGGCTGCAGCCTTTACAGCCGTGCAAATTTCTTGCACGCATCAAGGTGGCACCATTGCGTTTAATACCAGCCAGGACAGGTTTATTTGTCCGCTGCACGGCAGCGAGTTCAGCACGGCAGGCGCGGTGTTGCTGGGGCCGGCGGTATTGCCTTTGCAGGAGTATAAAGTTGTTGTAGCTGATACTACTTTAACAGTTTCTTCATGATTTTGCGGTACACAGCAATATTGTCCGATAATTTTTATACCATTACTTTAAAAAGCCTTGTTATGAAAATTATTTACTTCCTCCTTTTAGTCATTGCCTGCAGTAATGCCCAGGCGCAGGATTCTTCCGTTGGCATGTTTGATTTCCATGGCGATGTAGGCCATCCAAAAAATACCGGGGCGGCTAAGTACGACAAAGTAACGCATACCTATTGGCTTAAAGGCTCGGGTTATAACATCTGGTTTAACCGCGATGAGTTTCAGTATGTATATAAAAAAATAAAAGGCGACTTTACCGCCACCGCTAACTTTGAGTTTGTTGGCGATAAGGGCAATAACCATCGCAAAATTGGTTGGATGATCAGGGAATCGGCCGATGAAAAATCAATCGAATTAAATACGGTAGAGCATGGCGACGGCCTTACGGTAATGCAATGGCGCTCGCTCACCGGCGAAAATATGAAAGATCCGGAAGGAGAAATATTTTATCCCGAAATGAAATTCGAGGTGATACAATTACAGCGAATAGGCAAACGACTAATTATGAGAATTGGCCATGTAGGCGAGCCGCTTAAAACTGTGGGCGCCCACGAAATGCCTAATATGCCCGACGAAGCGCTGGTAGGATTATTTATCTGCTCACACGACCCTGAAGTTGTTGAGGAGGCAAGGGTATGGGATGTACATTTAGACACGAATATTCACGAATAATATCGAATGGACACGAATAAGAAACACAGCATTCGCATCTAAGACAGTTTTTTGATTTAAATAATTGATTATTTTGGAATATAATTAGTGTCTATTTGAGAACATTCGCGTTTATTTAAAATTATCATCATATACCGAACCGCCTGGTGTTGATAGTTTTACGTTTTTTATTTCGGCGGCACCCTGTGTTTCAAATCGTATACCTACCACTTTTTCTATTGTTTTGCTTTGCAGGTTGTTGATAATTAATTTATTATTAAGGAATATCTGAAAGCGATGCTGTTCAACCCGGCATTCCAGATGCTGAAACTGGCTAAAATCGCAACCAAAAGCACTCAAATCATGATTAAGGCCGCTCACATAAGCTTCGCCATCGTATAGGTCAACATCAGATATGCATCCTTTGTCGGCCATAGTGATTATAATTGGTGCACGGGTGCCTAATATTAATATCCGCACCTTGCGGCAGGCTGAAGCTTCTACCGCCGAAGCATTTCTGAAGGTTGTTTCCAACGAGAAATTGCCTGGATCAATGCCTTTATACTCGCGCACGTTTGCAAAATTAACCCAGGTATCGTTAAAAACCGGCGAACCCGTTTTTTGGCGCAAAACAGAATCGCTTATGCCCATGTAGCCTTTTCCTTTAATATCTGCCGGAGACAAATAAGTGGGTATTGGCGCTTTTTCAATTATCCCTAACCAGCCTTTGGTTTGTATAAAAACGGGAAGTTCCTTTTTTATTTGCCCGTCAACAATCAGTT